>DXOJ01000547.1 GCA_019412865.1 Bacteroides sp.
GTATCAAGTATTTAGTATCAGGTTTTGGGATGAGGTTCGGGGAGTTTCGTCATGTGATGAAAACGCCACCAAAGCATCAATCCTGCGCTTGTCAAACCAAAAGGGAACGCCATCCAGACACCTACTACTCCCCATCCCATCACAAAGCCACAGAAATAACCTACAGGAAGGGAAATAATGAAATAGGCGACAAAGGCAATCACCATCATTAGTTTTACATCTGAAATTCCACGCAAAGCGTTGGCGAAAGTAATCTGCAGTCCGTCGCCAAACTGATAAACGAGGAAAGGGAAGATTAGAGAGGTCACCATAGCAGCCACTTCCTGACTGTCGGTAAACCAGCCTCCCAAGTAATTCCGGCAAAGGAAGACAATCAAAGAAAGCACAACGCCCAATGTCATCATCAGATGAAAACCTGCATAGGCAGAACGACGTACATTAATGATATCATTCTGACCTTTGAAGTTACTGACACGAACAGCCACAGCGGCCCCCATACCGTAATACATCATAAATGTAAACTGTGAAATAGCCAGCATAACCTGATGAGAAGCCAGAGCGATAGTACCCAGCCAACCGATCATGATCGCACTTAGACTAAAGGAGGCTGTCTCCATTCCCATTTGAAAAGCAACCGGCCATCCGAGGCCGTTCAAACGTCCAAATATAGCTCGTGACCATCCCAAACGGAAAAAGCCAATCTTATAGCGGACAAAACGCGGACTACGCATAAAGATGATGATAAATATAATCACCATCACGATACGCGAGAACAGCGTGCTGACACCTGCTCCCAACAGACCTAACTCGGGCAATCCGAGCTTTCCATAAATCAGGATATAGTTTCCTATGATATTCAAGACATTTCCACCAAGCAATATCCACATAGCGGTTTTTGTATCCGTAATTCCGTCTGTAAACTGCTTGAATCCATTGAAAAGCATGACAAACACGAGTGAAGCGAGCAAAACAAGGTAATACGGTTTAATCAGGGGAATCAATTCTTCCGGCTGTCCGAGACGTTCTATATTTAGATAAAGAACAGTCATACAGACAGTCAGCAGCAATGCAACCATCAGGTTTGCCAGCAAACTGTTGCGTAAAGCCTGTCCCGCAGGGGCATACTGGCGGGTTCCATACAAACCTCCCACAATCGGAGTCAACCCATACGAAAAGCCCGTACTGAAAATTATCGCCAGATTGAACACATTATTGACGAAGGAAGCTGCTCCCAGCTCAATCGTACTATGATGTCCGATCATTAACGTATCCGCAAATCCAAGAACGATTACTCCTATTTGACCGATCACAATCGGCAGTCCGAGAAAAATTAGTGCTTTATAATGCTCTTTATATGTACTATAAATATGTCTCATTTACTTTTCCGTTACCTAAACGTATCTCCATTTTCAGGCAAAGGGACTTTTCCCTTTCACTGATAGATTATAAAAAAGGGAGAATTTAATTTTGTTGTTTCTTATAATAAAGTATTACTCCGTTCTCCTTACGGAAAGCAGATTGAGCTACCGCCCGCAATTGTTCGGCTGTGACAGACCGATAACGATCGACCTCTTTTTCCATGTCCTCCGCCCGGCCAAGCAATTCGTACCAAGCCAGGTTGGTTGCCACATTTAAATAATTGATGTTGCCGAATATCTGGGTAGACTCAAATTTATTCTTCACCTTTTCCAGTTCCTGTTCGTCAACCAATTCTTGTTGCAACAAATCCAGTTCTTCCCGTACTGCCGCTTCCGCCTGTTCCAGGGTGACACCTGCCGAAGGTTTACCACTAATATGGAATAACCCCGCATCTACACTGCCGGAAATATAGGCATCTATACTTGAGAATAATTGTTTCTGCTGTACCAAACGCTGGCTCAAACGGCTGGAACGCCCGTTGCTCAACACATCCGACAGAATATCAAATGCATAATAATCCGGATGGCAATGGGCAGGCATGTGGTATGCCATAAATAAAGAATCGAGAGGAACATTTCTCTCTATCGTCAGCCGGCGCTCTTCCGTCTGTTCCTGCTCCTGTGGCAGGTTCCGTTGAGGAACTTCCCGACGAGGAATAGAGCCGAACCATTTTTCTGTCAAAGCAACCGCCTCTTCGAAAGAGATATTGCCGGTCACAGCTAATATGGCATTATTAGGAGCATAAAAACGGAAAAAGAATGCCTCCACTTCTTCCAGCGTAGCATTGGCAATATGCGACAACTCTTTTCCGATAGTAGGCCATTGATAAGGATGCGTCTGATAAGCCAGAGGACGCAAAAGATGTCCGATATCCCCATAAGGCTGATTCAAACATCGCTGTTTGAATTCTTCCATTACTACTCCCCGCTGTACCTCCAGATTCCGTTCGCTAAAATCAAGACTCAACATCCGGTCGGATTCCAACCAAAAGCCGGTTTCTACATTCTGACGAGGTACAGTGAGGTAGTAATTGGTTATATCATTATTTGTCCAGGCATTATTCTCTCCACCCGCCAGTTGAAGCGGCATATCATAATCGGGAATATTCACCGACCCTCCGAACATCAGGTGTTCGAACAAATGGGCAAAACCGGTATGTTCGGGATCTTCGTCGCGAGCTCCCACATTATATAATATATTAAGGGCAACCATCTGCGTACTTTCGTCCTGCGAATGTACCAGACGTAACCCATTATCAAGAATATGCCTGTTGATTTTCATATATTTCAGTCAAGTATGGTCACCTTTGTTATTTTTACATCTTCTTCGGGACGATCGCTACGGTCGGTTTTCACCTGCTGGATTTTATCCACAATATCCAGACCTTTCACAACTTCACCGAACACAGTATATTCGCCATCCAGATGCGGAGTTCCTCCCACCGTTGTATAGGCTTCAATCTGTTCCGGAGTGAAATGAAATTCCGGTTGTTTGGCTGCCATTTCCTGTGCCTCTGCAAACAACTTTTCCTGCAAATCATAAAGACCGTTTTCGTCATTTGCTTTTCGCATCTTATAAATTTCCTTCATGTGTTTCTGTGCCAGCGTATTGAAAATAACATTAATCTTATTCTCATTCATCTGGCTTTCCATACCCAGCAAGGTAGAGTCATTGAACACCTTACCTGTCACGATATAGAACTGACAACCGGAAGATTCTTTCTTCGGGTTCACATTATCTCCCTGACGGGCAGCGGACAGGGCACCTTTCTTATGGAAATATTTAGGATATACAAATTCAGCGGGAACAGTATAACCTACATCTCCCGTACCCAGCATTTTTCCTTTCGGTGCATTCTTTGAGTCCGGGTCACCAGCCTGAATCATAAAATCTTTGATTACACGATGAAACAATGTGCCTTCATAAACACCATCCTTCACCAGTTTGATAAAATTATCACGATGTTTCGGTGTCTCATTATATAGTTTCACCTCGATATCTCCTACAGTTGTTTCAATCTTTACCAACGTTTCTTTATCCATGTCTCCTCCTTTTTTTGTTCCAGTTTTGCAGGCAGTAAGTCCGCAAAACGATATGGTTAATATTATCAATAGAATCTTTTTCATAACACTTTTATTTAATTTAAGTTTGCAAATATACCACTTTCGCCTAAATCCTCTTACCTTTGTGACTTAAAAGAATCAAAACCTGACATGATGAGCTCCATATTGATCGTTGAAGATGATATCACTTTTGGAATGATGCTAAAAACCTGGCTAGGCAAAAAGGGCTTTGAAGTATCATCAGTGAGTAATATTGCCCGCGCCCGAAAACATATCGAAAGCCAAAACGTCGATCTGATTTTATCAGACCTGCGACTACCCGACCACGAAGGTATCGATCTGCTGAAATGGATGAATGAACAAGGCATGGACATTCCTTTAATCATCATGACTGGCTATGCGGATATACAATCCGCCGTACAGGCAATGAAACTGGGAGCACGTGATTATATAGCCAAACCGGTAAATCCGGAAGAATTACTGAAGAAAATTTCTGAATGTCTGCAGTCTGAAAAGAGTCCTGCTACTCATAACGTTGCTAAATCTTCTTCTAAAAAAGGTGCTTCTACTTCATCTAAAGATTCAACAGAAAATCATCGTGCTTATCTGGAAGGAGAAAGTGATGCAGCCAAACAGCTCTACAATTATGTAGGTCTGGTAGCTCCGACCAATATGTCCGTACTTATCAACGGTTCCAGCGGAACAGGAAAAGAGTATGTGGCGCACCGTATTCATCAACTTAGCAAACGAAACGATAAACCGTTTATTGCCGTAGATTGTGGATCTATCCCCAAAGAACTGGCTGCTTCCGAATTTTTCGGTCATGTGAAAGGTTCGTTTACAGGTGCTCTGACAGATAAAACGGGGGCTTTCGTTGCAGCCAACGGTGGTACTATCTTTCTGGATGAGATCGGAAACCTTAGTTATGAAGTGCAGATACAACTGCTTCGTGCCTTGCAAGAGAGAAAAATACGTCCGGTAGGTTCTACACAGGAGATATCGGTAGATATTCGTCTGGTATCTGCCACCAATGAGAATCTGGAACAAGCCATTGAAAAAGGTACTTTCCGTGAAGACCTTTATCATCGTATCAATGAATTTACCCTCCGTATGCCCGATCTGAAAGAACGGAAAGAAGATATTCTGCTCTTTGCCAATTTCTTCCTCGATCAGGCAAACAAGGAACTGGATAAACACCTGATTGGTTTCGATGCAAAAGCATCGCAAGCTTTAATGAATTATCATTGGCCGGGAAATTTGCGTCAAATGAAGAACATCGTCAAAAGAGCAACTTTATTGGCACAAGGCAGTTTCATTACTTTATTGGAATTGGGGACCGAGCTTTTAGAAACTCCTGCATCCAGCAATACGAGCATTGCATTACGCAACGAAGAGACTGAAAAAGAGCATATTTTGGAGGCGCTACGCCAAACAGGAAACAATAAGAGTAAAGCAGCACAATTACTGAATATTGAT
>DXOJ01000548.1 GCA_019412865.1 Bacteroides sp.
GTACGGACTGCTTGAATAGCATCCACACCTTCGTAACAACAAACAATGACAGGAGCTGTCATCATCGAATCTTTCACACGCTGAAAGAAGGATTTGCCGCTAAGGTGGGCATAATGTTCGCTCAACAATTCATCAGTCAGTTGCATCATCTTCATGCCAGCCAACCGTAATCCTTTACGCTCAAAGCGATGAGTAATCTCACCAACCAATCCCCGTTGAAGGGTACACGGTTTTAAAATGACCAGCGTTTTTTCAAGCATAATACTCGACTTTGCAAATGGTTAAACAATACATTTACTAAAAAAATTCTTCCAAAGATAGTGTTTTCCTACGAAATGGCAAGAAAGTTATTAACTATTTTTCAGATGCTTAGAACGAAAAGGAAGAGGAATCAGGTCGTTAAACTCCTATAAATAGGGAGAATAGAGCCGAAATATGTTTTGCAACACATTTGCGCAAATAAACTGCATGTTTAACCGTTTTTCAGCTTATGGCAGCCCAGTTAACATTCGTTTTCCGTAAGGCTTTAAGCTGTCGCCATAAGATTTCGTTCTCCGGACTTTGTGCTGCAGGGTCTTGTTCTACAATACTTTCAGCTATAGCACGAACGTATTGCAACAGTTGACCGTCGCGGACAATATCCGCAATCTTCAAATCGAAAGCGATACCGCTTTGCTGTGTACCTTCAAGATCACCGGGACCACGCAATTTCAAATCGGCTTCTGCTATTTCAAAGCCATCATTGGTGCGCACCATGATTTCCAATCGTTTCCGGGTATCCTCCGTCAACTTGTAATTCGTCACCAGAATACAATAAGACTGTTCTGCTCCACGCCCTACCCGACCGCGCAACTGATGTAACTGTGATAACCCGAAACGTTCTGCATTTTCAATAATCATAACCGAAGCATTCGGAACGTTCACTCCCACTTCAATGACAGTGGTAGCTACCATGATCTGCGCTTTCCCCGAGACAAAAAGCTGCATTTGTTCATCTTTCTCGGCAGGTTTCATTTTGCCATGCACTTTACAAACCGTACACTTCGGAAACTCTTCCAGAATATACTGATACCCTTCTTCAAGATTCTTCAAATCAATCTTTTCGCTCTCTTTAATCAGCGGATAGACAATATAAACCTGGCGTCCTTCGTCGATCTGCTTACGTACCGAACGATACATGCTTTCCCGGCGATTGTCGAATTGATGGATGGTAGTAATCGGTTTTCTTCCGGGTGGAAGTTCATCGATAACAGACACGTCCAAGTCACCGTACAAAGTCATCGCCAACGTACGGGGAATGGGAGTGGCAGTCATTACAAGTACATGCGGAGGTTGAACATTCTTACTCCAAAGACGGGCACGTTGAGCCACGCCAAAACGATGTTGTTCGTCAATCACAACGAAGCCTAAAGAAGAGAAATTGACAGTATCTTCAATAACGGCATGTGTTCCTATTAATATCTGCACATCTCCTGTCAGCAATCCGGTCAGAATCGCTTCTCTCCTTTTTCCTTTAATAGAACCTGTCAATAGCTCAACACGGATATCCATGCCAAAAAGCAATTCCTTAATGGTTTCGTAGTGCTGGTTTGCCAGGATTTCGGTAGGTGCCATCATACAAGCCTGATAGCCATTATCCAATGCCAGCAGCATACTCATCAAGGCAACCAGTGTTTTTCCACTTCCTACATCTCCCTGCAAAAGACGATTCATCTGTCTGCCACTGCCGACATCGTTCCGTATCTCTTTCAACACCCGTTTCTGCGCACCCGTCAGTTGGAAAGGAAGACTCTTTGCATAAAATGTATTGAACACATCTCCCACTTTTTCAAAGATGTATCCACGATACCTTTTCTGCCTGTCTTTGGCATATCGGAGAATGTTTAACTGAACATAAAACAGTTCTTCAAATTTAAGACGGTATTGTGCCCGACGGAGGACGTCAGGATTGGTTGGGAAGTGGATATTCCGGAGCGCTTCCGTCAAAGGCATCAAATGATGCTCCGTCAGTAACTTGGGAGAAAGTGTTTCAGGTAAAGGCTCCTGTATCTGCTGAATCACCGTTGCCATCATCTTCTCAATCGCGTGAGAGTTGAGGAAACTGCGTTTCATCTTCTCCGTCGTACTATAATAAGGTTGCAGCCCCACCGAGGAAAGTTTCAAATCATCCGGTTTGTCTACATCAGGATGCGCCACATTGATACGTCCGTTGAAAACAGTAGGTTTGCCGAAAATGATATATTCCTCGTGAAGTTTATACTTTCCCAAGATGTACTTTATACCTTGAAACCACACCAAATCCACGACTCCTGTACCATCCGAAAAATGCGCTGTCAAACGGCGCTGCCGTCCTTCACCAATGGTCTCGAAACCGAGGATTTCTCCTTTCAACTGGATATACGGCATATTGCCATCTATTTCATGAATGTAATAGATGCGGCTCCGGTCAATATATTTATAAGGGAAATAATAAATTAAATCGTGCAAGGAATAGATTTCCAACTCCTTATTTAACACAGCGGCTTTTTGAGGGCCTACACCGGAGATAAATTTTATGTCGCGTGTGGCTAAATCGAACATTTATAAAAGAGCACTCCCTACTTTTAAATCGAAAGGAGTTGTTATTTTTATATTTTCACGGTTGCCTTCTGCCAGATAAACGGGCATTCCCATCGCTTCCACAACGGAAGCATCATCTGTAAAGAAGGGGGTAAATTCCTGGGCATAGGCTTGTTGCAGCAACTCTACATCAAACACTTGCGGCGTTTGCACCAGTTTATAATCAATCCGGCTGACTGTTTCACTTCCGGCATCTGTCAAATGGCGAAGCGTCTCTACTACATCCACCACAGGAATCACTGCTTTTTGCACCTCTGCCAACTCATAACAACGGCGAATCACTTCTACTGATACAAACGGGCGTACTCCATCATGCACTCCCACCAATCCCGGCTCTTGCACCAGTGCCAGCCCGTTCTTTACGGAATGGAAACGTGTTTCACCTCCTTCTGCAAGGACATGTTTTACCGTAAAATGATGTTCATCGCAAAGTTGCTTCCAGAAACTTTGTTGCTCCTGCGGAAGCACCAATATGATTTGAAGTGCCTCGTCATATCTCCTGAAGACTTCCAGGGTATGCATCAATACAGGTTTATCACCCATGGGAAGGAATTGTTTAGGAAGATCACTTCCCATTCGCAAGCCCTTTCCACCGGCGACAATGATTACATATTTCTTCATGGACGGTTTAGCGTTTAACGCACATCGCTTCTACCAGTTCGTCTACTTTTTCTTTACCTACCAACAGGTCAACGATTGTCAAGGCAAATTCCATAGCAGCACCCGGTCCCATACCCGTAATGATGTTTCCATCACGTACGACATGTGCATTTACACATTCGGCACCATCCAGATATTGTTCGAAACTCGGATAACAGGTAGCCTTCTTTCCTTTCAGCAGTCCCAGTTTACCCAACACCATCGGAGCAGCACAAATGGCAGCAATAGGTTTACCTTTTGCAGCAAAATCAAGGATCAATTTGCGCAATCCTTCGTGCTTGTCAAGTGTAGCAGCTCCCGGCATTCCTCCCGGCAACAACAGAAGTTCAGCATCAAAGAAATCACAATTCTCGAAATTGATATCGCAAAGAACGGATACATCATGTGCTCCTACTACAATTTCATCCGGTGTAACGGATACGATTTCTACATTCAGTCCGGCACGTCTCAACGTGTCAATAGCAGTAAAGGCTTCAATTTCTTCAAAACCATCTGCAAAAAAAGCGTATACAGTTCCCATAATGCTTAATATATTTGGTTAATGATACTATCTCAAGTTAAAATAATAGGTGATTGTCCCTGTCTGGTTATTCACTCCATCGATCGTATTAAAACGGGCTTTCTTAGCTGCATCCTCCGCCGCCTTACGCAAAGCGGAATTTACAGTGTTCGTTTGAGGGCTAATGCTGGTCGATATCACTTGCCCTGCAGGATTCACGGTGATATTCACCACTACACGTCCTTCTTCCTGCACATTATATACAGGCTTCGGCAAACTGCCCGTACCTAAAGAACGTCCGCCAAGGTCAAATGTTCCGTAACCTCCGGTTCCGGTCTTCGCTCCGGTAGAAGAGTTACCCTCCTTGCTACCTTCGGTTCCCGTGCCACTAGCCGCTGTTCCTTTATTTCCTGTCATTTGCGCTCCTTTTCCAAACGCACCGGACACCCTCTTTCTGGCAGCTTCTTCGGCAGCCTTACGTTCACGTTCCGCTTTTTCTTCTGCCAGTCGTTTCGCTTCTGCAGCTTTTTCCGCTTCCGTTTTTTCCGGCTTCTTCACCGGTTCTTTCGGCTTGACCACCTCTTTAGGTTTCACCGTCTCTTTTTTCGGTTCTTCCGTCTTAGGCTTCAAAGTGACCGTTTCCTCTTCAGTCTGTGTCAGTAAATCCTGTTCAGAAGGGAGTTGCGGTTCTGTTTCCGCAGGCGGTGCTGCCGCATCTTCATCCATAATATCCACATCTACCAGAGAAGGATCATCAAAGCCGCTCGCTGTATCCACATTCCCCAGCATCACAGGCACTCCGCCTGCATCTTCATCCGGTTGGGGGACAGTAAAGCTCACCAGAATCAAAAGAGCAATCACTGCCACATGCACCAACAGTGCACCGAGCGCTCCTATGTATTCACCCTTTTTTCTTCTGTCCATTGTTTCTTATTTATTTTCAGGCGGGCGGGTAGCCAGCACCATCTTAAAATGATTCTCGTTTGCAATGTTCAATACCCTTACAATCTCACGATAAGGTACCGATTCATCTGCATACAATGCCACATACATTTCCGGTTCCTTCTCTGCACAACTCTGCAAAAATGAAGTCAGATCGTTCAGCGCCACCGGCTGCTCTTTTTCATTGCCGAAAGCGGCATAGAAATTCAAGTCCTTATCGATAACCACTCTTGTCAGCGGCTTGGCCGAAGTCTGCTGCTTGCCTTGAGGCAACAATACCTTTATGGCATTGGGCGACACCACCGTAGAGGTTATCATAAAGAATATCAGCAACAGGAAGATGACGTCCGTCATGGAGGCCATGCTGAAATTGGGCGATACTCTATTTCTTCTTTTTAATCCCATCTGCCAATTATTTTGCAGGCTCGTTCAACAGGTCCATGAACTCCATTGTACGAGATTCCATTTTATTTACCACACGGTCTACCAGCATCACCAGATAATTATAGGCAAACATAGCGATGATACCGACAATCAGACCACCGACCGTTGTAATCATAGCTTCATAGATACCTCCCGAAAGCAAAGTGATATCAATGTTTCCACTTCCGGCATTCGCCATTTCGTAGAATGCGCGTACCATACCGGTCACCGTACCGAGAAATCCGAGCATTGGAGCACCTCCGGAAATAGTTGCCATCACAGTTAGTCCTTTTTCCAACTTTGCAACTTCAATGTTACCCACATTCTCAATAGCTACCTGCACATCGTTAATAGGACGTCCCAGACGGCTGATTCCTTTTTCTATCATACGTGCCGAAGGGGTATTCATCGTACGGCAATAGTTAATAGCCGCTTTGATCTCTCCACTATGAATATAGTCTTTAATCCGTTCCATAAACATGGGGTCCTCTTTTCCTGCTTTGCGAATCATGTAGTTACGTTCAAACAGGATATAGAAACAGATAACCGACAGTACGCCCAATACAATCATAATCCATCCACCCTTGACAGCCATATCAAGCATGTTCATTTCCGGAGCGTTTACCTCCGTCAGCACGGGGTTGGCAGTAGCCAGTGAGTCGGCCATATTCATAGCCCCTTGGGCTAACAAGATCATTGCATTCATGAGCGTAAACAGTTTTTATATTCCTGAATGGTACGTTCGAGTCCCAGATACAGTGCATCGCTAATCAACGCATGTCCGATAGACACTTCATCCACCCAAGGAATGTTTTTATAGAAATAATTTAAATTCACCAGACTTAAATCATGACCGGCGTTCAATCCGATCCCCAGTTTACGGGCAGTCTTTGCAGCTTCGATAAAAGGAGCGATAGCTGCTTCCGGATTCTTCGGATAGTCCGTCGCATAAGGTTCAGTATACAGTTCGACGCGATCCGCCCCTGCTTTTGCCGCATATTCCACCATTTCAGGATCGGCTGCCACAAAAACGGAAGTACGAATG
>DXOJ01000549.1 GCA_019412865.1 Bacteroides sp.
GTTATTATATTTTTGTTCTTACCTATTAAAAATCAATTTTTATTCCCAGGTTGTAGGAACGTGTCAACGGATATGTAATCAAAGAACTGCTTTCCGGGTCGGCCAATCCGTCAAGATGACTCACGGTGAAAAGATTGCTCGCATTAGCATACACATACAATCTGGACAATTTTATCGCTCTTGCTATTGACTGGGGGAAGGTATATCCAATCCGGATATTCTTCATTCTGAAGTAGTTTCCGTTTCTTTTCCAATATGTAGATATCCGGTAATTGTTTTCAAATGTCCGGGTAGACAAACGGGGATAAGAAGCATTGGGATTCTCCGGTGTCCAGCTGTCGAGAGCCAGTTTTGAAGCAGAGCCATTGTCGGTAAAGGAATAAGCCAACGGCCCGCTCAAATAGATGTCTCTATTGGCAACGCCATGAAATAAAGCCTCAACGTCTATCCCTTTCCATTCAAAGCCTATTTTCAAAGCATAATTCCACTCCGGAATATTAGAATATCCCACAGGATAGGAGTCATTGGAATCGACTACTCCATCACCATTTTTATCGATATATTTTATATCACCGGGGTTTACTTCTCCAAACTGCGGTACCGGTAAATGTGACTTCAGACTTCCATTCGAATCGAAATCACTCTCCTGATACAGTCCGTCAGCAACAAGTACAAAAGGAGTATTCACGGAACGTCCTTTACGATATTGATAATCGTAGAGTTTCACTTCTTCCGCCATATCGACAATTTCATTCTTTGCATACCACGCCGATGTTTCAACGTAATAGTTGAAGTTGTTTTTAAGACTGCTTTCGTACCTGATCGTACCCTCGAAACCTTGATTCTTTACTTTACCTACATTCATATAAGGCAATATGTCGCCATAAGAGGCTCCAACAAATCCGGGAATAGTGGAATACGGCTGTGACAGGATATCATATCTTTCTTTATGGAAATAATCGAATTCTACCGACAGCCCTTTCAGTAAAACTGCATCCAATCCGATATTGAATACACGTTCCTTCTCCCAACTAATATCGGGATTGGCAATCATATCTGCCCGAAACCCGCCTGTTGATGACGACCCTGTACCTAAAAAATAGGAGCCGTTACTGCTATAAGTCTGGTCGAACAGATAACGTCCGTTCTCATTCTGATTGTTTCCAACCAGTCCGATAGATGCTCTTAGTTTCAAATATTCAACGCAGTTGATATTTTTCATGAAGTTTTCTTTCGACAGTATCCATCCGGCGGAGAAAGCGGGAAAGAATCCATATCTTTTTCCAGGAGCATAATCATCACAACCTGTATATGAAGCTGCAAATTCTCCTATGTATTTTTGATTATAAGAGTAAGTTACCCGCCCTGCATAATTCAAGTATTTAATGTCATCACGACTTCCATATTTCTGATATAAATCAGACAGGAAAAAGATGCTGGCAGTGAGTTGATGTTGCTTGAAAACGCGATCATAATCCAACTGTGCCTTAAAGTTCAGACGGCTCCAGTCAGTACGGAATCCTTCATCGGATTCCAAAGGAGAATCAGCGCCGTAGGGTGTATATAGCACCTCTCCCCCTGCTCCTTTGGAAAGAGAATAACGGGCATAATTCTGATTCTTTATAGATGAATCCGCCATATAGTTGTTGTAGGCAATACCGGCACTGACACTTAATCCCTTTGTCAGTTTCTCCAGGTCGTATTTAGGCATAAAAATCAGTTGGAAAGTCCGGCTGTTTTCTTTATAAAGCCCTCTGCTGACGATATTACCGACCGGGTTGGTAAAAGCGGCATTTCCTCCATACGATCCGTCGGGGTTGTACACCGGAAATGCATTCGGAGCTGTTCTCCATATCGCTCCCAAAAGTCCGTTGGCAGAACTGCTGCCTCCGGGAATAGAGCGATTACCTACACTCCCGCTAAAATTGAGTCCGGTAGACAGGTGTTTGCTTATCTGGATATTCAAATTAGACCTGAAATTAAAGCTCGCATAATAGGCATTCGAGTTTTCCCGGCGTTTTTTATCGGTGTCTTTGTAGAAACCGATGTTCTGCAAAAGATTCATCATTACATAGTATTGCACCACATCTCCTCCTCCTTTAAAACTTAAATCAGCCATACTCAAAGGAGCTGTATTATTCAAAATGGCCTTTTTCCAGTTTACATTGGGGTAAAAGTAAGGATCGGTGTTGTTCTGATAGGCATTCAATTCCTCTGGAGTGTATAAACGAGGCAATCCGTCATTCACACGCGCCTGATTGTATAAGGTGGCATAATCATACGCATTGATAGGATCGGGAACGCCCAACGGTTGTTGTATTCCCGTTTGTAAACGGATACTGACTTGCGGAGCGGAAACGCATCCTTTCTTGGTTGTCACCAATAAAACACCATTTGCACCACGCATACCATATAAAGCCAGAGCCGAAGCGTCTTTCAATAATGTTACAGACTCGATTTCCGCAGTGGACAGACTTTCAATCGGGGCTTCGAAACCGTCGACATATACCAGCATTTTTTGTCCGCTTGCATAGGAAGTACGTCCCCGGAGGTAGAGATTCGCGA
>DXOJ01000055.1 GCA_019412865.1 Bacteroides sp.
ACGTTAGTTGCTCTCCGTTCCGGGTACCTATCGCAAGATTAGCAGCGGCGCAGGCTGCTGTTGAGGAATAATTCATTCAACTTTAAATCATTCAATAAACTTCCGCTTACACTGGGCTTACACCCAAAAGCGAAGTGAATGGTTTTCAGCACTATATTAGTGTGGCTCAAGCCGCCGTTGAGGAATAATTCCAAATTGGCTTAATTAAAATAGTAGGCTGTAACTCATTGAAATACATGAGTTACAGCCTATGTTGTTCTTATACGGTTCGTACACTTGGCAATGGAAAGCGCGACAAATGTGCGTACTCGCTTACTCACTGCTTACACTAAAATTGATGTTGCTTACACCTGCTTACACCATCAAAAAAGCCTATGGCAGCGTAAAATTAAAGGCTTATGACAACTACATTAAAAGCAATCGTAAGGAAGCCGAGAACAGACGGCCTTTATGCAGTGTACATTCGCATCGTACACAACAGAAAACCGGGTTACATCAAGACCAACAAGATTGTTGATGCGGATCATATCTCTAAAGATAATGAACCGACCGACCCTGTCGTTAATGAGTATTGCTCAATGCTCGTTCGACAATACACAGACCGACTGAACAGAGCCAACACTACCCTTTGGTCTGTCAGTGAAATTATAGAGTATCTTCTTAAAACGGATGAAGAAGTTTGCTTCAGTGATTATTCGCGTATGTTTATCCGTCAGATGCGACTTGACGGACATGAGCGGAATGCCAAGAACTATCAGCTTGCAGTGGCACATCTGGAACGCTATATGGGAACTACACGAGTTATGTTTGGGCATTTGACTGCTGCCGTCCTCAAAAAATGGATAGAATCATTGTCAAAGACACATCGTGCGAAGGAAATGTACCCTACCAATGTCCGAATGATTTTCCGTTCGGCGATAGCAGATATGAACGATGATGAGAAAGGCATACAACGTATCAAGTTCGATCCGTGGGTAAAGGTGCAAATCCCAAAGTCTGAGCCAAGTGAAAAACTGGCCATCAGTGCAGAAGAATGCCGAGAGTTCTTCAATCGGCCTTTGCCTAGAACCAAGATGCTTTCTTCCCTCCCGGAACTGGGCAGAGATGTTGCACTACTTTCTCTGTGTTTAGGCGGAATAAATACCGTGGACTTGTACAATTTGAAGAAGTCGGATTATCATGACGGAATCATTGGGTATAAGCGTGCTAAGACCAAACATAGCCGCAAGGATGAAGCATATATAGAAATGCGCGTGGAACCGTTTATTCAAGATACGTTCAACAAGTATCTGTCAGAAGAAGAGGATGAATTTCTTTTCACCTTCCACCAGCGCTATGGCAATACCGACAGTTTCAATGCCAATGTCAACATCG
Organism: Bacteroides sp.; assembly: GCA_019412865.1. Taxonomy (GTDB): domain Bacteria; phylum Bacteroidota; class Bacteroidia; order Bacteroidales; family Bacteroidaceae; genus Bacteroides. The sequence goes on from DXOJ01000055.1 coordinate 1,375, forward strand.
GCATCCGTAAAATTTGTATGGATATGGGTATGACCAATAAGGAAGATTTCTATTGCTTCTATACCTTCCGTCACACGTGGGCTACCATTGCACAGAACGACTGCAATGCCAATCTTTATGAAGTGGCATTTGGTATGAACCATAGTCATGGCTTCAAGGTAACCCGTGGATATGTAAAAGTAGATTTTACACCGGCATGGGAATTGAATGCCCGCATCATTGACTTCATCTTCTTTAGTAACAAGCCTAGTAAGCAGGGACTTGCCAAAGATTTGGATGAATCAGGTGATAAGATGTTTCGCATTTCTGCAAAGATGATGATTTACGCCCGTGCCTATTTTAAAGGTGAGGTTATCGCTGAATTTACAGACATCGGCTTCAACAATGTGGATGAAGTATTAAGCAGGATCGTGAAAATGTTCCCAAAAGACATACCAGTTGGATGTACTGTTCAGATTCGTCTAACGAATTGTGACAATCACAAAGAAGTGGTTTATGAACGCAGCAAAGGTAAGGGGTTCTAAGCACCCTATACCTTATATATAGCGAACAATCCGCACCAATCGTATAGACTGATGCGGATTGTCTATTTTGGTAGGTTCCCTACCAAATTACTTTATGCTACCTTAAAAGTTGAACTTGACCAGAGGGAAAACACTTACTCATACCCCCGATAACCTACCTACTTCTCGCAGGTACGGCATTTTGTTCCCTTGGGGTGGACTCAATAATTTCTGGGTCCGGTTGCACGCAGGTTGGCAATAACCATCATAACGATGAAGAGCAGCACCTTCCATGCCAGCACGAATCCGTTTTTTACCAACCACCAGGTAAGCCGGATAGCCAAACCGATAATCCACATGACCAGCCTAAGCAACAGACCGAATACAATGAGTACCGGTACCATATATATAATGAGCAAGAGTTCAGCCATAGCAGTATGTTCTAAGTTATTATAGCACTCAGATGAGTGTTTTTCATAATCAAATATACTAAAAATCAGCGAGATACTGAAATTTTTCATCTTCTTTATTTGGCTTGTTAGTATACTTTAAGTCTTTGTTTTCAGCGGTTTATACTGAAAAATAAGGGTTGGATTGGCTCATGATGTGTGAGAAATATAATCTCATCTACCATGCGACTTGCATCATGCTATACAGTGAAAATCGGTATGGTAAAAATCATTTTTTGGGTTATTGCATAACGTGTTATCCGAGGCTACAGCTTTGCCAGTTAATTTGCATCTGAAGATAGGAAACAACCCATCTCTTCCCTCCTTGTGTAAGAAGTCTTCGTGTTGTTATACCATCGAAGAAATGGTATTCATTTATCAAGAGCGGCTTTGCTCAGAGTTATTATCATTTTGGAGCATTCAGTCTTTCGGAAGTCAGGACCAGGTCATCCGAATGATTGAAGTCTGTCGGGCTGGAACATCAGGCATGACAAGGATTGAACGAAAAACAGACCATCAAAGATAGGCATTGGAAGAAACAAAGACAAGTAACCTTGAATATGTGGATAGGATTACCCAAAGCATCTGAGAGTTCAGATGAATATACCTTGAATGCTTGATAATCAAGATAAATCGACCGAAGATTTCTCCAAAGAATAATGTTGTGAATTTTTGCGTTTCGCCGTTTTTTGTGCTTCTTTGAGGTCTCTAAAGCTACCGGGAAGGCATCGAACTGCGTTGCAGGATTTGTCAAGCAAGTTGTACCCTTGTCATTACAAAACGGAGTTTTGTCCTCACAAGGGTCACTTGCCGATTGCTGCCGCAACGGGGCGATAAATCGCTGTTTCGCTCTGCGAAATAGGTGTCCGGAGAACCCGGCTAACAAGTAATCCAAGGAAGTATGAAACAGAAGACCAAAGTATTTCAGTTGCGGCTTACCCCCGAGGAAGCCCAACTGTTGAAGGAAAAATCAGGCTCATTCCACTCTGTGAGCCATTATATCCTGTCAGCAGTGCAGGAATTTTCCAATGTGGATGTGAAGGAACGCATCGAGTTGATCCGAGAACTCGGTGAGTTTTACCGAAAGAATCAGAACGAACTGTCCTGGGCAGGCGGCAACCTGAATCAGGTGGTCAAACGAGCCAACGAACTGGCGGTAGCCGGGTTGCTTGCACCCAGCTATATCCAGGAGATAGTGCTTCCAACCATCCGCGAAACACAGGAAACGATGAACCGCATCAAACGGGATTTGGAACTGATTACACTCAAGTGTATAAAGACCAAAATGCCGAAGTAGTGTTTGTGCGGTATATGTTTTGGCCGTTGAACCCAACTAATCCGACTATTCAGATGATTGCAACCATTTTACCCGGAAGTTCGAACTTCCATGCCGTAGATTACAATGAACGGAAGGTGGCGAAAGGTGTAGCCCGGTTACTGGAGATACAAAACTTCGGAGCACTCGGTGAATTACGCAAGCCAACCCCCGAAGAGTTGACTCAGTTTCTTATGGAATATTCCTCCATGAATCCCAGAATACAGAAAGCCCAGTTCCATGTAGCCATCTCCTGCAAGGGGCACGAGATGTCGGAACAGCAGTTGCTTGATTTCGCGCACCAATATCTGCAGGAAATGGGTTATGC
>DXOJ01000550.1 GCA_019412865.1 Bacteroides sp.
GGCAGCGTCAGATGTGTATAAGAGACAGCTGATATTGAACTTAGTTCCAAACAAATGAGAACCAGTGATGGGCTACCTAGTAATTCTGTACGATGCATGTTTCAGGACAGTAAAGGATTCTTATGGTTGGGTACTTTAGACGGATTGACCCGTTATGATGGAAATACTTTTCTTACTTATCAGTTGGAAAGCGGAAAACACGATCAGGTTTCTTTAGCAGATAACAGAATAAAACATGTGGCAGAGGATAAGAATGGTTTTTTGTGGATAAAGACTGTGCCGGAATTATTCAGCTGTTATGATCTACAGAAAGCTTGTTTTGTAGATTTTACCGGTACCGGAAGTGATGGAGAGAACTATTCAGAAATATTTATGTCCTCTAATGGAGATGTGTGGCTTTGGCATAGAAGGAATGGTGTGCGTCAAATTGTTTGTGAGGACGATCGGACTATGACCTCTGTGAAGTTTAGAACGGAATTTGGAAACTTGCCCGATGACCGGATTAAATTTATAAATGAAGATTCTAGTGGCAGGATCTGGATTGGTACCATGCAGGGACTTGCGTCTGTTTATAAAGGGAAAGTTGAATTTATCGATAGGAAATTGAATTTTTCTTCTTCTTTCCCTCATGGAGAGGATATGTATTTTCTGACAAAGAGTGGAGATGTGTATCGTTGTGTAAATGGATCGAAAAAAATAGACTGTTTAGCGTCGCTGTCTGCTATTGCCGGTAATACATCTGTCAGTACACATTCATTGATAAAAGATAAATGGGTTATATTTACTTCCAGCGAAGGGGTATATGAATTTGATTTTCAGAACTTTCAAATAACTCCTTGCCGGGAACTGAAAATAAATAATGGAAAAGTGATTCATGACAATTACGGAGATTGTTGGGCTTACAATAACACTGGACGAATTTATTATATAAACTCGAAGAGCGGAGAAATAAAGAATTTTCAACTGATCCCTGAAGAGAAGATGAAATATATAGATTATGAACGCTATCATGTGGTGCGTGATGACCGGGGGATTGTGTGGATTTCAACTTATGGAAACGGACTTTTCACCTACGATATTCAGGAAGATCGGTTGGAACACTTTGTTTCCGAAGGGAAGAATGCAGGACCTATAGGGTCAGATTTTTTGTTATGTTTGATGAAAGACAGAACAGGAGGAATATGGGTAAGCTCCGAATATTCCGGTTTGTCTCATATTTCCATTTCAAATAAAGGCATTACACATGTCTATCCAGAATCACCGGATGTTTTTGACCGTTCGAATACAATCCGGTTACTGACTAAAATGTCGAATGGAGATATATGGGTAGGAACGCGAAGAGGTGGATTGTATAATTATGATTCTCATCTGAAAACTAAAATAGATAATCATTATTTGCCCTATAATATTTATGCGATTTCAGAAGATAGTCAGGAGAATATATGGATAGGAACCCGGGGAGACGGACTAAAGATAGGAGATACGTGGTATAAAACGGATCCGTCTAATCCTTTTGCCTTATCTCATTCTAATATTTATTCCATTCTTCGTGATAAGAAAGATCGTATGTGGGTGGGGACATTTGGAGGAGGACTGGATCTGGCAGAATCAACGGAAAAAGGACAATATAAGTTCCGTCGTTTCTTTCAAGGAAAGAAGTATGGCTTACGGATAGTCAGAGTAATGGCAGAAGATGAGAAAGGGATGATATGGATGGGCACAAGTGAAGGTATCTGCATATTCCACCCTGACTCATTGATTGCTAATGAAGATAACTATCATTTGTTCAGCTACACCGATGGCAATTTTTGCAGCAATGAGATTCGTTGCCTGTTTCGTGATAGCAAAGGGCGCATGTGGGTAGGAACTTCGGGTGCCGGGCTGAATCTATGCGAACTGTCAGACGACTGTCAGTCTTTGAAATATACACATTATGGAATAGCGGAAGGACTGGTTAATAATATGGTGCAATCTATTTTAGAAGATCATTCGGGACAATTATGGATTGCTACGGAATATGGAATTTCAAGGTTCAATCCCAACAGCCATTCTTTCGAGAATTATTTCTTCTCATCTTATACATTAGGAAATGTATATAGCGAGAACAGTGCGTGTATGGGTGCAGACGGTAAACTGATTTTTGGAACAAACTACGGATTGACGATTATTGACCCGAAGAAGATTCCAACAGAGAGATTGCTTTCTCCTATTGTTATCACAGGATTGTCCGTTAATGGAATTCAGGTGAAGCCTAATATGCCGGGTTCTCCTTTGCAAGAATCTTTAGCCTATTCGGATAAGATTACATTGAAATATTTCCAGAATTCTTTTATGCTTGATTTTTCTACTCTTGATTATTCGGATAATGGTCAAATCAAGTATATGTATTGGCTGGAAAACTATGACAAGGGATGGAATGTTCCGTCTTCGTTAAGTTTTGCCACTTATAAATATCTGGAGCCGGGCAGTTACATTTTCCATGTGAAATATTGTGATGGTGCCGGTATTTGGAATGATACCGAAACAACTTTGAAGATTGTTATCGTGCCTCCGTTTTGGAAAACAAATTGGGCTATGCTTGGATATTTCATCCTGATGTTAATAGCTTTGTACTTTACATATCGTATCATTTTTAATTTCAATAGGTTGCGCAACCGCATCAATGTTGAAAAACAACTGACAGAGTATAAACTGGTATTTTTCACAAATATCTCTCATGAATTCCGTACTCCGCTTACATTGATCCAAGGAGCATTGGAGAAAATGTACCGGATGGATGATATTCCACAAGCCTTATTGCATCCGTTGAAAGTCATGGATAAAAGTACACAACGTATGTTGAGGCTGATTAATCAGTTGCTGGAGTTCAGGAAAATGCAGAACAACAAGTTGGCTCTTTCTCTGCAGGAAACTGATGTAGTTGCTTTCCTGTACGAAATATATTTAAGTTTCAGTGACGTAGCAGAACAGAAGAATATGGATTTCCGCTTTTTGCCGTCTGTGCCATCCTATAAAATGTTTATTGATAAAGGTAATTTGGATAAGGTGGTGTATAACTTACTTTCAAATGCTTTTAAGTATACTCCTTCGGGTGGGACAATTCTGTTTTCTGTGAATGTGGATGAGGTGAAGAAGTGTTTATACATTCAGGTAGCGGATACCGGAGTAGGTATTCCTAAAGAAAAGCAGGGAGAATTGTTTAAACGTTTCATGCAAAGTAGTTTCTCCGGAGATAGCATTGGAGTAGGGTTGCATTTGAGCCATGAATTGGTGCAGGTGCATAAGGGAACGATTGAATATAAAGATAATGAAGGGGGAGGTTCCGTATTTACGGTATGTATTCCGACTGATAAAACTGTTTATTCGGAAAAAGACTTCCTGGTTCCCGGCAATCTCCTGTTGGAAGAAGCGAATATGCAGACTCACCATTTGCAGGAGCTTTCAGAGGAATGTCAGGAACATGAAAAGACAGTCACCACATCAAGAAAACATAAAATATTAGTCATCGAAGACGATAATGATATTCGTGGGTTCCTGCAGGAGGAGCTTAGTGCTTATTTTGAAGTAGAAGTGGCTGCGGATGGAATATCCGGATTTGAAAAGGCATGCAACTATGACGCAGACTTGATTATCTGCGATGTATTGATGCCTGGGATGACCGGTTTCGAAGTGACAAAGAAACTGAAAACTGAATTTGCGACAAGTCATATTCCTATTATTCTGCTGACTGCCTTGACTTCACCGGATAAGCACCTGGAAGGACTTGAAGCGGGAGCGGATGTTTATGTTGCAAAGCCATTTAGTTTTAAGCTTTTGCTTGCGCAGGTGTTCCGGCTGATAGAGCAATGCGAAAAGTTACGGAAGAAGTTTTCCAGTGAACCGGGGGTAGTGCGTCCTGCTTTATGTAACACGGACCGGGATAAGGAGTTTGCAGATCAGTTGGTGGCTGTGGTGGAAAAGATTTATTCTCAATACAACATTTCTATTGATGAATTTGCGCAGATGATGGGGATGGGACGAACTGTGTTTTATAAGAAATTACGCGGAGTGACAGGATACTCACCGAATGAGTATTTGCGTGTCGTACGAATGAAGAAGGCTGCCGAACTGTTTTTGACCGAAAGGGATCTGACTGTTGCGGAAGTTTCTTATAAAGTGGGTATTAACGATCCTCTTTATTTCAGTAAATGTTTTAAAGCGCAGTTTGGAGTATCTCCTTCGGCTTACCAGAAAGGGGAGAGAAGTAAAACGTAGTATATACTTACCTTGAATCCGGTTTGTGCAGGATAGACCGGATTCAAGATAAGTATGTTTATCAGTTACATATTGAGGTTTAATTTATAGATTTCACTTCCGGCAAGAAGGAAACATCCTGTTCCGAAATCCTCAAAATCAGGAACTTTGTCGTATGTGACAGGTTGACTGTCTTTCGGTTCTTTGCCGGTTCCCTGTACATAACCAAGAAAACCATTCGGGTGAACTGCATCCTTCACCATAGCATTCCATGCTTTTATGATTACAGGCAGATAGGTCTTTTTATCCAATAGACCGTTGCGTACGCCCCAAGCCATACCATATACGAAAAGAGCTGTGCCGGAAGTCTCTTTGCCTCCGAAGTTTGACGGATCGTGGAGGCTGACATTCCAAAAGCCATCTTCACGCTGGCATTGTTTCAGTGCTTTGCTCATAGCCATAAAATCATTGATGTAATCTTGGCGATGTTTTTCATCAGATGGAATTTCGTTCATTACCCGCACCAAAGCTGCGTATACCCATCCGTTACCACGGCTCCAATAACAGTTTTCGCCATTAGGCTCTTTGTATGGAGGATCGAAATTATGGTCTCTCCACCACAAACCTTCTTTGACATTGAACTTTCCGTTCTCTCCGTGTTTATTACGGGTATATTCGTACATATCCCACATTTTGTCGAAGTACTTCTGTTCGCCTGTAAGTTTCCCCATTTTGGCAAATATAGGCATCCCCATCTGGATAGCATCTATCCACCACCAGTCGTTTATTTGTGGAGTATTGACCAGCATATCCATATTGGCTTTCGTTTTCCGTATTTTTTCAGGATCGGGGCAAATGTTGTATAAATCGAGATAGATTTGGCTGGCGCAGTAATTATCTGCATTACGGGTGGTTGTCCCACGGTGGAAGCCCCATTGGTGGTAATCCGCCCATTCTTTGGCATAGAGATAATATTCGTCTGCGGGATAGATGGAGTAGAGTGCCATTAAGCCTTCGTAATATACGCTTCGTGTCCAGATATTACTGGGGCGAACTACTTTTTTCACAAAGGAAGGAGTGCGATAGTCGGCATATTTTTTCATGAAATAGTCGTTCACCTGAAGGGTTACTTTGAGAATTTCTTTTTTATCGGGAGCTGTTTGTGCTTTTATATTCCCGTAACTCAATATTACTCCTGCAAAAAATAGTATAAGATGCTTTTTCATTTTATAATAAATTAGATTACTATTGTTCTTAGATTGAGGCACACAAAGGTGAGCCTTTCTTTACCTGTTGCAAAGAAAATGCATTGTAAGGAAAGTGATATTGAAATTTGTACGGAAAATATGTAATATTAGACTTTATTCTTTATTCATATTAGTCATGGATAAGAAC
>DXOJ01000551.1 GCA_019412865.1 Bacteroides sp.
ATGTGTGATTTTTGCTGCCTGGTTTGGGCTGAAATATTGGAATAAGGACGACGAAAAAGACGAAACCCGATGAATACATTTACTCTTGGACTAATTGTGGTAGCTTATCTGCTGTCACTGGCCTACCTCGGCTTTTTGGGATATAAGAAAACAACGAATACCAGTGACTATTTGGTAGGCGGACGTCAGATGAATCCTATCGTAATGGCACTTTCTTATGGTGCTACGTTTATTTCCGCATCTGCTATTGTAGGTTTTGGAGGAGTGGCGGCTGCTTTTGGAATGGGTATTCAGTGGCTCTGTTTCCTCAATATGTTTGTAGGGGTGGTTATAGCTTTTATCTTTTTCGGTTTGCGTACCCGGCGTATGGGGGCAAAGTTGAATGTGAGTACTTTCCCTCAATTATTAGGCCGTCATTTCCGTTCCCGTAATATACAGGTATTTATTGCTGCTGTTATTTTCATCGGAATGCCGCTTTATGCAGCGGTTGTAATGAAGGGTGGAGCCGTATTCATCGAACAAATCTTTCAGATTGATTTCAATGTTTCCTTATTGATATTTACCTTGGTTATTGCTGCTTATGTCATAGCAGGGGGAATGAAAGGAGTAATGTATACAGATGCTTTGCAAGGAGTTATCATGTTTGGCTGTATGTTATTTCTGTTGTTTTCTTTGTATCAGGTGCTTGATATGAACTTTATCGAAGCTAATAAAGAATTGACTGCCATTGCTCCGCTAGTTCCGGAAAAGTTTAAAGCGCTAGGACATCAAGGATGGACTGCAATGCCCATCACAGGTTCTCCACAATGGTATTCGCTGGTAACTTCTCTCATTTTAGGAGTAGGAATCGGCTGTCTTGCACAGCCGCAGTTAGTGGTTCGCTTTATGACCGTGGAGAGTAGCAAGCAGTTGAACCGCGGTGTATTTATCGGTTGTTTCTTTCTGATTATAACAGTAGGAGCTATCTATCATGCTGGAGCCTTGAGTAATCTTTTCTTCCTGAAAACAGAAGGAGCGGTTGCTACCGAAGTTGTGCAGGATATTGATAAGATAATTCCATATTTTATTAATAAAGCGATGCCCGACTGGTTTGCCGCACTCTTTATGTTGTGCATCCTTTCAGCCAGTATGTCTACGCTAAGTTCGCAGTTTCACACGATGGGTGCTTCGGTAGGTTCTGATATTTACGGAACTTATAAACCCCGTTCACGGAATAAACTTACCAATGTGATCCGTCTGGGCGTATTGTTCTCTATTCTGGTCAGTTATATTATTTGTTATATGTTGCCTCATGATATTATAGCCCGCGGAACTTCTATTTTTATGGGAATTTGTGCAGCTGCTTTTCTTCCGGCTTATTTCTGTGCTTTATATTGGAAGAAAGCTACTAAACAAGGCGTCATGGCAAGTCTTTGGGTGGGAACAATCGGCAGTCTGTTTGCTCTTGTGTTTCTTCATCAGAAAGAATCTGCAGCATTAGGTATCTGTAAAGCGTTATTCGGACGGGATGTGTTGATAACCACTTATCCTTTCCCTGTGATTGACCCGATATTATTTGCCTTACCATTATCTGTATTGGCTATTGTCGTAATCAGTCTGATGACCTATAAGAAATAAGTATTAGGTATTACACCTAATACTTTACTTATGCTTTTATTTTCTTTTTGTAGGATTCATAGCGCGACATAATATCTCGAACGAAATTGTAAGTCTCGATGCCACGGAAATATCCGTTTTTGCAGACAGGATCGTTGAAGTATTCTTGATTGCTTTTAAGCAAGATGAAGTTTTCTACATTATCTTTCCATACTAATTTGTTCTTCCCGTATTTTTCGGCTAGTGCCATTGCGTCATATATATGTCCCAAACCGGCATTGTAAGATGCTAAGATAAAATTGAGCCGTTCCTGCTTATCGGGAATCATGCTGAAACTCCGGTCGGTGGCAGTAATATATTTAATAGCCGCTTTCACACTTTCCTCCGGATTCTGCTCTTTGCCGGGAGGTACTCCCATTGCACGTGCTGTGGCAGGCATTAACTGCATGAGTCCTTTGGCACCTGCCCAAGATACAGCGGTAGTGTCAAAATTGGATTCTGTATACGCTAATGATGCAAGCATGCGCCAGTCCCAGCCGATGTCTTTGGAATATTTCTTGAATAAATGGTCATAATGAGATATCTTTCCTTCTTTTAAGGAGAGGATAGGAGAGTGCGGCATCATTTTACTATTCTCAAAATAACGTTTCATACTGGCTGTGTAAGCAGGAGAAGTCATGTTTTCCTGATGCCATTGGGTAGCAGCGGCTGCCAGCTCGGGGCTGTCTTTTCGTACCGCCCACGAAGAGCGTTGATCGAAACTGATGGACAGGTCGATATTTAAATTGGGATAATAGGTCTTATTAAGTCTGGCTAAATCATTGTCGGCTACCGTATACGGAATTTTTCCTTGTGCTACTTGTGTAATCAAGTCCTCAATAGTGATACTGTCATTGGTGACTTCATGAATCCGGATACCTCCTCCTAATTCACTGTTCAGATTGACGAGGCGATCATAATATTTCCCCGGTTTTACGTATATATCTTTTCCAACCAGTTCGGTTACATCTTCCAACGGCTTCTGTTTTCCTCTTCCTTGCTGAACAATTACCTGGTGAGTAATTACATCTTCGCCACAATAAAGAAGACTGTCTTTCCACTCTTTGGTGATTGGCAGATTATAGGCAATCATGTCTCCTTCGCCTGCCAATAATTTTTGGATCATTTCGTCGACGCTGTTGGCTACTTCAATCCTAAGTTTTAGTCCCAGACTTTTAGCAAACTGTTCACTAAGTTCATACTGGAATCCCATTTCTTGTCCCCGGTAAATGAAATAGGAAGTAGAACTATATAATGTCAATACAACGAGTTCGCCACTATCTTTTATTTGTGGAAGATCACGTGCTGTCTCATCCATCTTGTTATGATGCTTATTCCGGCATCCGAGCATACAACAAAATAGAATAAGAAATAAAGGAATACTCAGTGTCTTGACATTCATTTCTTAATTTTTAATTTTCAATTTTTAATTCTTAAGGTGCTTCTTGATGTACATGGTCAGTATATCAATAGCCACCCTATTACTGCCTCCTTCCGGTACAATAAGGTCGGCATATCGTTTGCAAGGTTCGATAAATTGCAGGTGCATAGGTTTTAAAACCCGTGTATAGCGTTCCATTACAGCTTCGGCAGTACGTCCGCGCTCAATGACATCTCTCTGAATGACACGAATCAGGCGTTCGTCGGGATCGGCATCAACAAATATTTTGAGGTCCATCATATTGCGCAGCTTTTTATCACATAAGGCAAGGATTCCTTCAATGATAACCACCTCACGAGGTTCGATATGAATGGTTTCGGGCTGGCGCGTGCATGTGAGATAAGAATAGGTGGGCTGTTCGATACTCTTCCCTTCTTTCAGCGTCATGACATGCTTGGATAGCAGACTCCATTCAAAAGCATCCGGATGGTCAAAATTGATATTCTGGCGTTCTTCAACCGGGACATGACTACTGTCTTTGTAGTATGAATCCTGTGGTAAGAGTACTACTTCTCCTGCGGGGAGGCTTTCTATAATTTTCCGTACGACGGTGGTCTTTCCCGAGCCTGTTCCGCCTGCTATTCCTATT
>DXOJ01000552.1 GCA_019412865.1 Bacteroides sp.
TGGAAGTTACTTTCCTTATCGCCAATGCCTTGGCTTCGTAGGAAGTGGCAAGTAGGTACCGTAAGGCCTTTACCTTGTTGTACCTCTTTTCTTTGTGGGCCTTTGCTATTCGGACCTGCAGTTTTCTCACTTTACGCTCATATTTGGAAGAATCGATATCTTTTCATGTCGTGTTTCGTACGGTTAAAGATGCACACTCGGCTTTTGCCTTGCTCATTTGCAGTTTCTTCATTTTATTAAAGTTCTACAATCGTTTCACAAAGAATTACCCTGCGGAAGTCTGCCTGATTTCGCATGGGGTGATGTTTAAACCTCTATCCTCCGCATTACACAGAATCATTCACTTTCTCCGCAATCCTTTACCCGCACCACATTCGGCTTTTCTTGCAATTGGCTTACCTGCCTGACATAGACAGGAGAAATACGGGTTTACCAAGTTCCGTACAAGTAACTGACGCCCGACTTAGAGCCCGCCCCTCCACCGCCAGTATGATGTCCGTGTAGCCTTACATTCCCAAAAGACTATCCTGACTACCCACCTTTTGGCTATAGCTTATAAATATCCGTAAGCTATTTCTTTATTACGATGGTGTAGCGATTCACATATGTTACTCATATCAGTCAGCCTAACAGCCTATACATTGGATATTTCTGTAAAGGACTGCATTGTCAAGAGGGCTTCGCACTAAACCATGACTGGTAAAGCACGCCTCTTTAGACTACTATTGACAGAACAATAGGTTCAGGCACAGTGCTGAACAATTACTTGTACGACTTCTTGTCGCACGGAATACCTAAAGATACAAAAAGGCCAACTAATTCGCAATAATTTGGCTATGAATTAGTTGGCTAATTTTATATTATTTAATAAATACCCCTATTCAGTTCGATTAATGGAGCTGAACTATAAATTTGGACGTTTGCCTTCTTATACAAGATTGACATTCATTGTTTCCGCTATTGTTTTGTTTTCAATCAGCATTCAACTGTATCAACATGAACAGTCGTTTGAAAACTTGAAACTCATTTTCCAAAAACATAAATAATCAACAGATTATTAAAGGTAATCAGTTGGACTATACATTATCTCAGAAAATATATCTATTTGACCTTCATTATATCTTTCAACAGTCCCAACGGCTCATCTGTAGTGATAAAGTCGACTTTATCCCAAAAGTATTGCATGTCCTCTTTTTTATTAACCGTCCATACATTCACTTTTAGCCCCAAGGCATGGCAACTTTCAATCCAATCGGTATAACGGTAAAATTCAGAGAAGTGATAATCCGGTCCGGCACTACCCAATTCTTTCAGTTGTTGTGGAGATAAGTCCCCTTTCAGATAATATACAGGAGTGCTTGTGGGAGCCTGACGGATCAGTTCCTTTAATGCGTGAGACGAAAAGGTGATATATATCATCCGGGGTTCGAGTCCCATCTTCTTTATCATCGAAACGATCTCTTCAACAGCTTTTATCTCCCGTTCGGGTTTACTATGAGCTTTCAACTCCAGCACCAGCTTCAAAGATGTTTTCCGCTTAGCTGTTTCCAGAAGCTCTTTTAAGGAGGGTACGCATTCTCCATTCGCTAACCATAACCCGGTTAATTCCTTCAGAGTGGACTCTTCAACCTTATGCCCTTGAATAATCCCATCATGGCTAACCACCAAACCATTATCTTTTGTCAGCCAGACATCAAACTCCGAACCATAACATCCTATAGAATCCGCTTTCAACAAAGATGTAATGCTATTCTGTGCTGATCCTTGGGTTTTCCAGAAACCACGATGGGCAATCACCCGTGTTTGTGCCGAAGTATTGGCAATCATAAACATAATTGCCAATAAACACATTACCTTTTTCATTTTGTCCTTTCCTCTAATTGTTAGTTATATAAGAGCTGATTCTCTAGTATCCCGGATTCTGCACTAGATTGGGATTTACTTCTATCTGATCTTGTGGAATAGCAAGCCAATAGTTCTTGGGAGCGGTAAAATTACGAACGCCGGTTTCTTTCATGTCCGTAAGTTTATAAAAACTATCAGCGGTTTTTCCGGATAATGTCCAGGATTTCTGATAACGCATCATTTCAGTATGGGCAATTTTCCAACGGCGCATATCATGGAAACGTCTGCCTTCCATAGCCAATTCAATGGAGCGTTCATCATGTAATATTTCGCGCAACTTCTCTCCTGAAGGAATACCACCGGCTTTTGCCCATGAATCTGCAAAGGTAGGTAATCCGCAACGTTCACGTACTTTATTCAAATAGGACAGACTGGCAGTACTCAGTGTGCCGCTATATTCGAAATCCGCTTCTGCATAACTCAGATAGAGTTCGGCCAGACGCATATAAGGAAAGCACCAACGGTTGTAGGTTATTTGATCGGTAGTCCTATTATAGGTATCATATTTAGACACCCATTTCTGACAATAATAACCGTTGTCCGTTTGATACTCATCCTTGGCATTGCCATTATTCTGCTGCATTTCACCACGTCTGCATTTGAGCACTATTGTCTTTCCCTGCACGTCATAATTTCCACGATCAAAGCCAATAGAGGCATAAAAGCGCGGATCACGATTCCTGTGAAAACGTACCGTACTATCACCTGGTGCAATGGAATACGGATCAAGCTTCTTAGTCTCGGGGTCATCTGCCCAAGGTAGACCGTTCTTGGTATAATACCTACTCACACAATCCCACGTCGGGAATAAGGACCCTCTAAAACCTTTGGTCGAATAACTTGTAAATTCAACACGAGGAGCCATATTCTTGATACAGTAGGAAATAGTTCCCTGTTCAGCAAAGCCAAACAGGACTTCATTCCAGTTAAATCCGCTACCACTGATCCCATCACCGACAAAGGCTTCATGATAGTTTTTCTTCCCTTGCTCCAAGTCATTGGTCGAATTTCCATAAAGTTTGTAACCGTTCTCTTCGCAAAGGTCTATGGCCTCTTTGGCAGCATCCATCGCTCTCTTCCACTTTTCCCGGTCATAAGTCTGGTTAATCAGAAAAGTGCCGTCGGGGTTTTTAAAGTCGGAATAAAACTCACTATTCCCATTGACTAACGGCGAGGCGGCATAAAGCAACAGCCGAGCCTTGAAAGCCAAGGCAGCAGAAGAGGTAGCCCTGTTTCTCTTACTTGAATCCCATACGCCAGGAAGTAATCTAGCTGCTTCCGAATATTTATTGGCAATGAAATCGACACATGTATCATAAGGAGAACGGGAGGTCATCATCTCGGCCGGAGAACTTTCCATTGGTATTTCCTTGTCAATAATAACTATCGGTCCATAGTACTCCAGCATGATCTGATGATAATACCCGATCAAAAACAGCGCTTCACCTTTCCACCAGCTCAGGTTTTCGGGGGTAATGTCCGATACCCTATCCAGATTATTAAGCACATTATAGCAATTGCGGATACTTTCCCATACTGCTTTCTTCACAGCACCCTGCGGATAAGATTTTGCTGTATTGCTCCATAATGAGTAATAAGTCGTTGTTGGGGATTCTTCCCCATAAACCAGACTGCGGAAATGAAACCAGCGCGTTGTTCCTCCTTTGCTCGTTATGATTTCGTTTCCTCCGGTAAAATCAGGAAATTGTTGGGGATGGAAATAGTTAGGGATATTCGCGTAGCAAGACAGTACCATTCCTTCAGCCTGATATTGTGTCCGGTAGATATCATCCACGGTAGCAGTACCTTGCGGAACCACATCAAGAAAATCACATGATGCCATCATTAAACAGCCGATTGCCGACAGGCATAACTTTGTATATATATTTTTCATAACTTATTCTGTTCTTAATTAATAATGAAACTGAATCCCGATCTTGGCCGTGCGCTGTAGCGGATATTTCAAACCATTCCCACTTCCCATTTCAGGATCCCAGGTACTGAACGGAGAGAATGTCAGCAAATTAGTACCTGCTGCATACACACGCAGCCACGGGAAGAAGGAATAGCCCAGTTCGGCATTCTTCAGGCGCAGGAAAGCTGCGTTACGTAGGTAATAAGTGCTGGTTTGCGCATTGTTCGTGATAAATTCGGGTGATAATCGGGGATAGGCGGCACCGGCTACATTATTGCTTTCCGACCAGTGGTCATCAACGATATACTGTGCAATGTTATATCCTTTATGGCCCGCTTCGCTGAACGGATGAATATCGCTCATCATTAAACTGACTTTGGCCACTCCCTGGAAAAACAGAGACAAATCCCACTTTTTATACTTCAACGTTCCTCCAAAACCATAGATAATCTCCGGAATTTCAGGATTGCCGATAATCGTCCTGTCATAACCATTCACCACGTTATCACCATTCAGATCTTTATATTTAATATCTCCCACCGTATAATTTCCGAACGACTGTTTGGGAGATCTGTCTATTTCCTCCTGAGAAGTAAACAATCCGTCAGACACATATCCTATAATACTGTTTATCGGGTGTCCGATTCTTGAAGAATAGGGTTCTACATTCACCGGTTCGTCTATCTCCGTAATCTCATTATGTGCATAGGTCAGACTACCGTTCAGGCGGAGCACCCAATCTTTGCCAATTACTTTGCTGTATGCTACACTCATATCCACACCCTTATTCTTTACCGAGCCAATGTTGGCATAAGGCAGCATACCTGTCACTCCCATTGTTGAAGGGACGGACGAACGTTGCATAAAAATTCCACTACGGTCTTCCTTGAAATAATCAATGGTTATATCCATAGATTCAAGAAGGGTCATATCGACACCTAAATTCAGCTTTTTCGATTTCTCCCATGTAGCGTTCGCATTACCATAAATATTTACAAGCGGCCCATTCACGCGGGTACCGCTACCAGTCCACCAATCCAAATTATTATTCATACTGACTTCTGTTACATAGGGAAAGCGAGTGGCAAGCGCATCATTTCCGGTCAATCCATAAGTAGCTCGGATTTTCAGAGTGGAAACTGTTTTTTTTAACGGTTGGAAAAACTTTTCATTAGAAATAGTCCATCCTAGGGCAATCGCAGGGAAGAATCCGAAACGATGCCCGCTTCTGAAATTCTCCGAGCCATTATAACCAAAGGTAGCCTCAAGCAGGTAACGCTGACCAAAACTGTAGGTCAGACGTCCGGCCATCCCTTGCTCACGGTAAGGAAGAAGATCTTTTTCAGCTCCGCCGTCCTTCACTTTCTTGGTTTCTTTCATGTGGTAAACAAGGGTAGCTCCCACATCATGTCCACCAAACTGGCGTGAGTAGTCCAGCGCTCCCTGTAAAGACCAGACACTCTCTGTCGGATCACGCCCGGAATTGCTC
>DXOJ01000553.1 GCA_019412865.1 Bacteroides sp.
TGGTACATTTTGCCCCAAAATGGCCTGTTTTTTGCAATTTTATATCGTAGCTACGACACAAAATCAGTCGATAGGCTTCATCGTGGGGAACAGAACGAAATCGAATCATAGCTTTTCTAAAAAATGTTACTAGGTTGCCATTATATGAATAACCTTACGGCATACAGTACGATCTAGAAACTATGCGGTTCAACCGGATGACATTTTCAGGTGGTTATGGTTTTCATCCAAATTCACGAAATTGTAAAATTGACGTTTTTTTCGAAACGCGTGCTTGCCTTTGAACGATAAAATGCTTGATTGTGTTGATAATTTCGAAAAAAGCGTATATAATATAGGCATGAATGGAGGAATTACTATGCTTGTTCGTTTTTCGGTTGAAAATTATATGTCTTTTAAGGAGCCGCAAGTGTTTTCAATGGCTGCTGACAAAGGCACTCGACATTCTACACATGTTGCTTCTGCAGGAAGTAAAAGATTGCTAAAGGGTAGCTTTTTATTCGGCGCAAATGCGTCGGGAAAATCAAATTTTATTCATGCTATAGACTTCATGCGTAAGGCTGTTCGTGCAGGAAACACAAAGGTTCTAAAAAATCGAGATAAGTATTTCCGAATTGATTCGTCTTGTTCAAATAAGCCCGGAATTTTTCAGGTTGATATAGTAGCGGAAAATCATCTTTATTCATATGGGTTTGCACTGAACTATCTATCCCGCGAGTTTGTAGCCGAGTGGCTATATGAAATAGAAGACACCAAGGAACTTTGTATTTTTGACCGAGATGTTACCACTTCGGAAGTGCAAACAGATTTAGACTTCAAAAGGCACTCAAAAGATGGTATGCGCTATGAGGTTTACAAGTCAGATGTTCCTGCAGATCATCTTTTCTTAAGCGATATAGCTCAGAGAGAGATTGAATCGGCATCACTGTTTCAACACTTCAAGCGAGTATATAAATGGTTCTTGGATGTTATTGTGATTTATCCAGATAGCCATAATATTCAGATTACTGACTATTTCACAAATAATGAAAATAACGTCACTTTGTCTCAAATGCTTTCGGATTTTGATACTGGCATTGAGAGTTTGTCTTCTGACAAAAAAGCTATCAGTGAAGCTTTAGCTTTTATACCTAAAGATATCCGAGAAAAAATTATTAATGATATTGAGGAAGAACTCCAAAAAAAATCCGATGATTCCTCAGCATTTATGCGAGGCAAAAAACTAACAATTGCAATTAAAAATCGAAGATTTAATATTTCGATTGAAGATGGTGAGCTTCAAGCAGAAGAATTGCAAATGAATCACGGTAACGCATCAGATTTGTTTGATATACTCGATGAGTCTGACGGAACTCAGCGACTATTCGATTTGATACCAGCGTATCAATCTCTTAAAGAAGGAAAAATTATTTTTATTGATGAAATTGACAGAAGTTTTCACAGTAAGCTGACAAAAGAATATATCCGGCGCTATTTTGCAATAACTAACGGACAATCGTGTCAACTGATTTGTACAACGCATGATTTGAATCTAATGTCATTAGATCTTTTAAGAAAAGACGAAATTTGGTTCGTTGAGCGAAATGAACATCACAGTTCAAATTTGTATTCATTAAGCGAATTTAAAACAAGATGTGATAAAGATGTGTTGAAGAATTATGTACAAGGACGTTATGGGGCAATCCCTTGTATTTCAGAGAGTGATTATGAGGGGGCTTAGTAACTATGCCTAACACTTACAGACTTAATTCTCATGGAATGTTTGATCGTCGGCAAGATCGAAATATGCGTCGAGTGATTTTCTTGTCGGTTGAAGGGACTAAAACAGAAGTTGAATATTTTGGTTATATTAATAAATATAAAACAAGCCTTGGCGTTGAATCCATAGTCGAAATTCATGTTCTTAAGCGAGACGACACCAAAAGTTCTCCTGAACAGGTATTAGACTTACTAGATGAATATATGTCATTAAGAACTACATCAAAGTTAAAAGATGAGTTGCAGAAGTTGGAGTTAAATTCCTATGACGTAGATTTCATACAATCTTATCTGGACGCAAAAGAGCTCATTCCTGACAGACAGCGGAAAAGATTCGAAGCCACATTGATGAAAGAACATCTAGATTTACTTTACCTCAAATTTTTAAGTGATTACCAAGGTGAGTCCGATATTTTTGGTGTTGTTATAGATCGCGATTCTAAAAGTCACCCGCGTAAAATGATTGAAGAAGTTTTTTCAGACTGTGACAATAAAGGCTATAAATGCTTTCTTACAAACCCCTGCATAGAACTTTGGCTTTTGTTACACGTATCTGATATCAGTGAAGAATATAAGCATGACATGAACAATCTTTTGGAAAATCCGATAGACAAGCAAGGGCATACCTATGTGGGAAATTTACTATATGAAAAGACAAATATAAGAAAGAGTATTCAACTCAAAGCGTTTGAGAAGTACTTCCTTCCAAATATCGAAAATGCTATCGAAAATGCAGCCAAAATTTGTACGGAACGAAACAATCTATTAGATAGAGTTGGAAGCAATTTGGGCGAGCTTTTTGTGTTACTAAGAGAAAAGCCTAAGGACAGCGTTTGATGCAATTACATATAGCAAGGAAATTTCTCCGATTCATTTAGAAATACGAACCACGTTATTGTGCTAATACTTTAGTGTGGTTGAAAACCATACCATAATCCCGCGTAAGAGTAGTAAATATGAACTATCTTTAACCCGGATGTTTCAGCGTACAGAAATACAATTATGATGGAGGGAAATATGCTTAATCCAGATCTGCCAATCACAAAAAACTCGGAAGACATCCTAAACAGAAGCACTTTTGCTAATAGTTTGGCAAAAACATTACTGCAGTATTCCTTCTCATCCTCCCTAACGATAGGTCTCTACGGTGAATGGGGAAGTGGAAAAACATCTTTGCTGAATATGGTGTTGGAAACCGTCGAAAGCAAGGATTCTAATACAGTAATCCTTCGCTTTAACCCGTGGTTGTGCTCAAATTCCAAGCAGCTAATTACGCAGTTCTTCAAACAACTTTCAGCAGCGATAAAGTTGAAGAAGCCAAAAAACGAAACGGCATGGGAATTAATTGACCAATATGCTGATTTGTTTGATGCGGCAAACATGACTCCTGGAGCTGGTACGATTATTTCGGCCTTTGGTAAGACACTAGCAAAAGAGGCAAAAGAAAAAAACGAACAGGAATCCAATGATTTGCAAGGGAAAAAAGACAAAATTATTACTAAAATGCGTGATGATGATATCAGAGTTATCGTATCCATTGATGATATTGATCGACTTACAGAAGAAGAAATTATCTCTGTTTTTCAGTTGGTTAAAGCTTTGGCGGATTTCCCCAATACAATTTACATATTAGCCTTTGATTATAATGTAGTAGTCAGAGCGCTTAGCAAGGTACAGCATGGAGACGGTAAAGAGTACTTGGAGAAAATTATTCAGGTTCCCTTTGAGATTCCTGCACCTTGCATTACGGATATATATACAGCTTTATTCTCAAAGCTCGATGTGATTTTCAGAGATTTCCCTGCAGATAAGTGGCCAAAAGATATCTGGGCTGAACTTTTTCAATTTGGAATCAAGAAGTATATAAAATCGATTCGGGATGTCATTCGTTACACAAATGTTTTCCTTTTAAAGTATGATCTTTTGAAAGATGAAACAGACCCAGTTGATTTGCTCGCTCTCACTTGCCTGCAAGTATTTGAACCCTTCATCTATTCCAATTTGCCCGGTTTTAAGGAGTTTTTGTGTGGAGACGATATGAGTAGTTCACTCTCAAGAGGAAAGGCTTATGAAGATGAATTAAAGCGCAATGTCTCCAAACTGTTTTCGTCAAATGAAAAAATAACAGATCGAGAAGCCGTAAATCATATACTTAGTATGCTATTTCCAAAAGTAAAAAATGTCTTAGGTATCTCGTATAGTTATGGGAGAAATTATTCTCACAGAGACTTTTTTGTACGCAATAACGTTGCCGTGCCAGAATGTTTTGATCGATATTTTGCATTGGCGCTCGAAAAGGATGCAATCTCGACATCAACCATCCAACGATTCATTTATGAAGACAGCCCTCAAGAATTAGAAAAAAATATCCTTGAAATCTATCAATCTGGCAAGATTATACGATTGCTCGACGGCATTGAGGCTTACGCTAATAATCGTTCGCTAAAAATTTCCGAAGAACGTGCAACCACAGTCATCACTGCGCTTGTGCGCAATTGGGACAAATTTCTTGACCCAAATGATGCAAGCTTTCTCTCGATTCCATTTTCGTGGAGACTCCTTTTCTGCGTTGATCCTTTACTGGAAAAAATTGATTCAGGCAGAAGATTCCAATATATTCAAGAAATTTTTAATGACGACTTCGTTCAGCCGTCCACATTAACATTGTTATTACAAAATTTCGAAAGACAGCTGGGTCGCTTTACAGATGATTCTAAGCCTAATGAAAACGCATTACTCTCTTTAGCAGATGTTCTTCAACTTGAGAGCATTTTCAAAAGCCGCGCAATAGATGCAATCGATTCCAAATCAGTCCTGAATAGTGCTAATGCGTCAAGCCTCTTTTGGATGCTACAAAACATTGATCCAGATATGGCAAAAAGCAAAAAAGCTTCTTTAATCACAGACGATACATCGCTAGCTAAAGTTATAAGTGCCTGCACTTCTAGAGGATCAACGTTAGGAAAAATTGTTGTAAAGACTCGAAAAGTAGATTTGAAGTATCTCGAAGAATTTGTAAATCTCGACGAAGCGTATAACCGTATTGAAAAATTTGTGGCAACAGATTCGTTTACGTATTTGACAGAAGACGAAAAGCTGAACACGATATTGTTCTTAAAAACTGCAAAACAGCAAAATAAAGAAGATTCTTTCTTTGGTGGTGTTCCGGAGGATGCCCTTGCAGATTGGCTTGAGCAGACAAAGCATTGAGCCGATTGCACCGCGACACCGCATATAATCTGTGTTTACTTAATAACCGCCTCTCTATATACCTCAGTTATGAACATCAACTTGTCAAAAGTGTTCGCGATTTTGAGGAGGTGTTAAAAGATGTGCTATCTGATTGCTAAAGAACGCAATGCACACGGTTGCATTGCGCTGAAAACTACCCACGGTCAGCATCTGGCTGATTTCAAATATGCACTAGATGATGCTCTCGACGGCAGCGGAATTCAGCTTGTCACCATCAGCCGACCTACAGCCTACGGTGAGTACGCGCCGTATCGCTTTGTACACAGTGAAGAGGAATTTGCTGCGCAGGTATTGGCTATGCGGGCATAACGAAAATCTTATTTGTGACTTTTAATCCTGCTTCGCTACAAAACCCATCTACGAACTCATCTACCAATTTATCTACGGCTCTGCATTTTGGTTGAGAAACGCCGCGAAAATTACTACACATTACCTAAAATTAGGCGTTCTTATTTGTAGAATACCAACAAAATTTTGCGGCTATTCCAAAATTTTTGCCAGTGATGCTTTCTCATAACCGGTTCAGTGGGGGTTCGAATCCCTCACGGCCCATAAAAAGAACGCA
>DXOJ01000554.1 GCA_019412865.1 Bacteroides sp.
GAACTTTTGGATGCTGCCGGAAAATATTTCAAGAAGTTGATGAAGAATCGGCCGGAGAGGATAGAATTGGAAATAGAGTCGATGGAGGCGAAGGTGATAGGAGACGTGAATCAGTTGCGTTTTCTATTGGAAAATTTGATTGATGAAGCATTGACTGTGCGTGAAGATGGAGTGATACGTCTGCAAGCGCGCAAGGATAATGAATATATTCGTTTCCTCTTTACGGATACGAGACGTGAGAAGAGTGTGGAAGAGTTGAATCAACTATTTTATCCGAATCTGGCACGTATGACTTCCGGTGAAAAAGGGGAGTTGAGGGGAACGGAATATCTGGTATGCAAGCAAATTATCCGCGACCACGACGAATTTGCGGGACGTAGGGGATGCCGTATCAATGCCGAGCCGGCTGAAGGCGGCGGGTTTACGGTTTATTTCACTATTCCGCGCCGATAAAAGGAAAACACATAAAAGTTATTAGATAAGGAACATGGAAGAACAGAAGTTTAAAGTTATTATTGTAGAGGATGTAAAACTGGAGTTGAAAGGGACAGAAGAAATATTCCGTCATGAAATACCGAATGCGGAAGTAATCGGCACGGCAATGACGGAAAGTGAGTTTTGGCCGTTGATGGAGGCCCAGCTTCCCGATCTGGTATTGTTGGACTTAGGACTGGGAGGTTCTACGACCATTGGTGTTGATATTTGCAAGAATATATTCAAACGTTACAAAGGAGTTCGGGTATTGATCTTTACGGGTGAGATTCTGAACGAAAAGTTGTGGGTGGACGTATTGAATGCCGGTGCCGATGGAATCATCCTCAAAACGGGTGAGCTACTGACGAAAACAGATGTACAGGCTGTGATGGATGGAAAGAAATTGGTATTTAACTATCCGATTCTGGAAAAGATTGTAGATCGTTTCAAGAAATCTGTAGCCAATGATGCTAAGCGTCAGGAGGCTGTCATCAGCTATGATATTGATGAATACGATGAACGTTTTCTCCGTCATCTGGCTTTGGGTTATACGAAAGAGATGATTGCCAATCTGAAAGGAATGCCTTTTGGTGTGAAATCATTGGAGAAACGGCAGAATGATCTTATTGGACGCCTTTTCCCGAATGGAGAACGGGTGGGAGTGAATGCTACCCGGTTGGCAGTACGTGCATTGGAATTGCGTATTATTGATCTGGATAATCTGGAGCCTGACGAAGAGTAAATTAAGTATTAACGGTAGCTTCTTGCTTAGTCGGAAAATGATGAAGAATAAATGGCGCATGCCCCATCCCGCTACGATGTTCCTTCTGCTGACAATGGCAGTGGTCTTTCTTTCATGGATATGCGATATCTATGGATTGAAAGTGACATTGCCGCAGACAGGTGAGGATATCCGTGTACAAAGCCTGTTGAGTCCGGAAGGAATCCGCTGGTGGTTGCGGAATGCTATTAAGAACTTTACAGGTTTTGCTCCATTGGGCATGGTGATTATTGCTATGTTCGGATTGGGAGTGGCACAACATTCCGGTTTTATTGATGCTTGTATCCGCATGGGGGTGGGAAACCGGCAGGAAAAGAGGAAGATCATCTTGTGGGTGATTGTACTTGGCTTGTTGTCGAATGCCATTGGTGATGGTGGATATATCATTTTATTGCCTATTGCTGCTATGCTGTTTCAATGGGTGGGGCTTCATCCGATTGCAGGGATTGTTACGGCTTATGTTTCCGTTGCGTGCGGATATAGTGCTAATATTGTATTGAGTACGATGGACCCGTTGTTGGCGCATACCACGCAAGAGGCTGCACTGGCACAAACGGGTTATCAGGGGAATACAGAACCTCTTTGCAATTACTTTTTTATGAGTGCTTCAACGGTGGCCATTACAGCTATTGTGTATTGGATTACTCAAAAATGGCTTCTTCCTACGTTAGGTAAGTATGAAGGCAGTATGAAGGTGGTGGCTTACCATCCTCTGTCTCGTAAAGAGCGGCGTGCCATTATGATTTCCATTGTTGTGGCAGCTATCTATGTGGCTCTTATCTTGTGGCTTACTTTTTCTTCTTATGGAATTTTGCGGGGTGTGAATGGTGGTTTGATGCATTCGCCTTTTATTGCCGGTATTTTGTTTTTGCTTTCTTTGGGAGCAGGTATTACGGGAATGGCTTATGGATTCAGTTCCGGACGGTATCGCACTGACAATGATGTGATTGAAGGACTTACGCAGCCAATGAAGCTTCTTGGAGTGTATTTCGTTATCGCTTTCTTCGCTGCGCAGATGTTTGCCTGTTTTGAATATTCCCATCTGGATAAATGTCTGGCGATTATGGGGGCTGACTTGCTTTCTTCGTTTGAACCGGCTCCTTTGTCTGCTCTTGTTCTGTTTATTCTGTTTACGGCATTGATAAATCTGATTATGGTATCTGCTACCTCCAAATGGGCTTTTATGTCTTTTATCTTTATCCCGATGTTTGCACAGATGGGAATTGCTCCGGATATAGCACAATGTGCTTTCCGTATCGGAGATAGTTCGACGAATGCCATTACTCCTTTCTTATTCTATATGCCTCTGGTGCTTACCTATATGCGGCAATATGATAAGCAGATTACGTATGGTTCATTGCTGAAATATACTTGGAGATATTCATTAGGCATCCTGGTTGTCTGGACATTGCTGTTTATCGTTTGGTATTTGTTGAAAATACCGATGGGATTGTAGGGTCAAGGAATAATTGCCGGGCTCCGGTTTATCTGATTGGAATTTTGTTTTTCTGAATTAATCGCTATATTTGCACCGTTCCTTAAAGAAAGACAACGAATGAATCTACCAGAAATCTCTGAAAATCTAATTGAACAGTTAAATCACGGTAATACAAAAGCATTTGATAAAATCTATCATACCTACTACCTTTATTTGTGTGCGATAGCTGTTTATTATGTGCATGACAAGAGGGTGGCAGGGGAGATTGTGAATGATGTCTTTGTCGCTTTTTGGCAGAATCGCCACCATATCACTCACCCGGCTCTTCCGTACTTGCGGCGTGCTATTCAAAACGCAAGTATTAGTTATCTGCGTTCTTCCTACTTCAACGAAAAACAGATGACGGAACAGATGGAAGAAATCTGGGCTTTTCTCGAAAATCATATTCTTTCTTCCGATAATCCTTTGCAGGCATTGGAGCATAGCGAAATGAATACCATCATCATGAAGAAGGTGGAGGAATTGCCAGCCAAATGCCGTGCCATATTTAAAGCAAGTTTGTATGAGGGTAAGACATACAGTGAAATTGCCAAGGAGCAGAATATTAATGTGACCACTGTAAGAGTACAGATGAAAATAGCATTGACTAAGCTACGCGAATCACTGGGTACACCTTATATGATAGCTATTTTGATGTTTCTCTAAAAAAAATCGCTTTTCTTTTAAACGTTTCTTTTTTTATTGCGTATCTAGTTATATACACCCATAGAAAAAGTACGTTTATGAATGACTCTTATCATATAGAAGAATTGGAAATCCGGATAAGCAACTATCTGTCCGGTAACTGCACCGAAGAAGAGAAAGAAGCTCTGTTCGCTTATCTGGCTTCCAATGAAGATGCAGCTAAAATTTTCCGGGAGATGTCCGCAGTATGGGCTGTTTCTTCTGTGCCTGCATTTGCCAAAGTAGAGGATGCTAATTTATCACAGATAAAAGAAAAAATAGCCGCTGCTGAGATGAAACCTGTCCGTTCGCGGAAGATAGTTCCTGTGTGGCTGAAGGTAGCTGCTGCAATTATTTTGTTGTTGGGCTGTAATTACTTCTGGTACACTTATACTGAAAATCTTACAGAAGTATATACGAATGCAGATTCTCCTTATGAAATCAAAGTACCGGCCGGCTCACGGACGAATGTTGTGCTTCCGGATGGAACGGAGGTTTCATTGAATGCGGGGTCTGTATTGCGCTATTGCCGTGGTTTCGGTATTCGTGAACGTGATGTAACGCTTGATGGTGAAGGATACTTCAAAGTGGCGAAAAATCCGAAGATTCCCTTCTTTGTAAATACGAATGGGGTACAAGTGAAGGTTATGGGGACAGTTTTTAATGTCCGTGCTTATGACGACGACAATTATGTGATGGTATCTCTGTTGGATGGTCGTGTCAACTTGGCTGCTTCATCCGGTTCCGTGATGAAACTATTCCCTAGCGAACAGGCTTTTTACGATAAGAATACGGGCCGCATGGAGAAAATGAAATCGAATGCCAGTTCTGCCTGTGACTGGTTGGATGGTGGCCTGACATTTGAAGATGCTCCGTTTGCCGACATCGCACACCGTCTGGAGCGCAAATTCCAGGTGAAGATCAGTTTAGAGAGTGAACGTCTGAAAGCGGAACGCTTTTCCGGATGTTTCAACAGTAATCAAAGTATCAATGATATATTGGGAGAAATCAACGTTGAGAAGCAATATACATGGAAAGTTAGTGGAGACACTATCTTTATAACTGACAAGAAAAAGGAGGTAAAATAAGAAAAAGTAAAGTATGATTGGGAACTTAGTCGATAGATATATCGGCGGTTCAGCGTTGTATAGAAAGATATTATGTTAACCTTTAATAGTGAAAAATATGAGATTAATAGTAAAAAGAATATTATTAATGCTTCTGCTTTTGTCTGTAGGAAACGTTTTGACTGGTGGTTTCCAGCTATCGGCACAGGAACAAAGTAAGCGATTCAGTGTGAAAGTAGATAATATTACTTTGAAAGAAGCCATTGAAGTAATAAAGAAGCAAGGCAATTACTCTTTCCTGATTCGTAATAATGACATTGATTTGAATAGGAAAGTCTCTGTGAATATAAATAACGGTACTATTAATGATGTGATGGGACAATTGCTGGCCGGTACGGACGTCAGTTATGAAGTGAACGGAACCCGGGTGATTATGTTCCATGCAGTGACACCGCAGAAAGAACAGGAAAAAGCGTTTGTCTTAAAAGGTAGAATCACTGATCCTACAGGTGAAGGGGTGATTGGGGCAAATGTGAAAGTGGTCGATTCTACGGAAGGTACCATTACGGATATGGATGGCAATTTTTCTTTGATGGTTACTCCGAATGCCCGTTTATCCATATCGTATATCGGCTATGCCACACAGGAAGTGGTGGTGAAAGATCAACGTCCTCTCAATGTAACTTTGAAAGAAGATACCCGGTTAATAGACGAAGTAGTAGTTGTTGGTTACGGCGTACAAAAGAAAGCGAACCTGACAGGTGCGGTGAGCAGTGTGAAGATGGATGATGTTTTAGGTGACCGTCCGGTGGTGTCTGTGAGTGACGCTTTGAAAGGGGCAATGCCCGGCTTGCAGATTACAGGTAATTCAGGAAGACCCGGTGAAGAAATGAGTTTCAACATTCGTGGTGTCAACAGTCTGGATAAGAATGGGAAACCGCTGGTGCTGGTGGATAACGTGGAGATGGATATTAATATGCTCGATCCGAACGATATTGAATCGGTGACTGTTTTGAAGGATGCGGCATCTTCTGCTATTTACGGAGCACGGGCAGCTTTCGGTGTGATTTTGATTACTACAAAGAAAGGCTCGGATGCAACTAAACTCTCTATTAATTATTCAAATAACTTCTCTTTTAGCAGACCTGCCAATATGCCTCATAAGGCTACTCCGCTCCAAACGGTACAGGCTTATAAGGACATGGGGACAATCAATTATCAAAGTGGTCAGAACGTAGATACCTGGTTGGGACTTTTGAAGGAATATAATGCTAATCCGTCTGCATATCCGGATGGTTATGCAATGGTGGACGGGCTGCGCTATAGCTTGGCAGAAACTGATCTTTTCGATGATATGATGGAGACTGGTTTCCAACAAACTCATAATATCTCGGTAGGTGGCGGTACGAAAGATATTTCTTATCGTTTCTCCTTCGGTATGGTGAATGAAAATGGGGTACTGGCTTCGGATAAAGATACGTACAAGCGTTACAACGTGTCTTCTTATCTCCGCTCGGATGTGTTTTCATGGATTACTCCGGAATTGGATATTAAATATACGAACTCGAACTCTTCATTGCCGGAAACTTCCGGAGGATATGGTATATGGGGAGCAGCAGTCGCATTCCCTTCTTATTTCCCTACTGGAACAATGAATATTGACGGCGAAGAATTACAGATCAATACTCCTCGTAACTTGATTGATCTGGCATATCCGACAACTATTCAAAAGAATAATCTTCGTATTTTCGGAAAGGTTACGATCAGTCCTTTGAAGAATGTGAAGTTGATTGGTGAGTATACATTCAATCATCTAAGTAACGAGAAAACGAAATTTGAGAAGAAGTTCTATTATGCACATGGAGGTAACTTTGTGAAAGAGGTTTCCACTGCCAATTCCAAGTATGAATATTCCAATGGTATTACGGATTATAATGCATTGAACTTCTATGCTAACTATAACAACTCATGGGGCAAACATGATGTAACGGTGATGGGAGGTTTCAATCAGGAGAGTAGTGATTATCGTTATGCTGAGATGTCGCGTATGAATATGATTAATGAAGATCTGCCGTCTATTTCGCAGTCGACAGGTGATTATTTTGCTAAAGACAAATTTGAACGTTATACGGTAAGAGGGTTATTCTATCGCATTAACTATTCGTTTGCCGGCAAGTATTTGCTTGAAACGAACGGACGTTATGACGGTTCTTCCAAATTCCCGAAGAATAGCCGTTTCGGTTTCTTCCCTTCGGTTTCCGCCGGATGGCGTATCAGCGAGGAAGCGTTTATGAAACCTTTGAACTCTGTTCTTTCGAACTTGAAATTGCGTGGTTCTTGGGGTAATATTGGAAATCAGAGCATCACTCCTTACGCATATATTCCCGGTATGGATGCGGAACAGGCTTATTGGACTGTTTCCGGTATTAAAGTTACTACTTTGAAACCAGCTGCTTTGGTTAGCAATAGCTTTACTTGGGAAAAAGTAACGACAATTGATGTCGGATTCGATCTTGGGCTATTGGATAACAGATTGAATATGGTGTTCGACTGGTATCGCAGAGATACTAAGGGTATGCTTGCTCCGGGCTCTGAACTTCCGGGTGTATTAGGTGCAAGTGCCCCTTTACAGAACACGGCTGACCTTCGTTCTAAAGGTTGGGAAATCTCGGTTGACTGGAACGATCAGATCGGAAAAGTGAAATATAGCATAGGCTTTAATCTTTACGATGCGAAAACAAAGATTACTAAATACAACAACGAAACAGGACTGTTTGGCAAGGACAAGAACGATAATGAAACATATCGCGTAGGAATGGAACTGGGTGAAATTTGGGGGTATGTGACCGATCGTTTGTACACAGTGGATGATTTCGATGCAGATGGCAAACTGAAACCGGGTATTGCTAAAGTGGAAGGTTATAATCCGAATCCGGGAGATATATTATATAAGGACTTGGATGGTAATGATATTATCAACAGTGGTACCAGTACAACGAAAGATCCGGGAGACCGTAAAATCATTGGTAATAATACCCGGCGTTATCAGTATGGTATTCATGGTAGTGCAAGTTGGAACGGTTTTTCTCTGTCATTCTTGCTGCAAGGAGTTGGTAAACGAGATTTGTGGGTGATGAACGATCTGTTTTATCCGCATTATGATGCTTGGACTACCGTTTATGATTCACAGTTGAATTATTGGACTCCGGAAAATACGAATAGTTATTTCCCCCGTATTTATGAGAAAGCGGCCGGAAATACAGATGCCAATACACGTGTACAGACTCGTTATCTACAGGATGGATCGTACTTAAGTATTCGTAATATAACGCTTTCTTATAATTTCCCGTCTAAGTGGATGAGTAAGATTGGAGTTAATAATCTGGCTGTGTTCTTCAGTGGTGAGAATCTTTATACGTTCGACCACTTGCCAAAGGGACTTGATCCGGAACGTTCTGTCACGGATGATTTAGGACAACGTGGTTTTACCTATCCGTATATGAGACAGTATTCGTTCGGTATAAACCTTTCATTCTGATTGTTTCACAATTTAAAGAGTAATTATTATGAATAAATATATACTATGTGTAAGCGTTAGTCTTTGTTTGTTGATGTCGTCTTGTCTAAATGACGAATTTCTGGAGGTTTATCCCAAAGGACAGCAAACAGAAGCATCGGTCTTTACTACCTATGACAACTTTAAAACGTATACATGGGGATTGTATAACGTGTTCTTCGGATATACGTATGATACAGGGCAAACGGATGAAATTTTCCGTGGTGATTTTGAATCGGATAACATGATAAAAGGATTGGATGGATATGAAGGTCAGTGGGCATATCGCAAAGCAAAGGCTACGGATGAATCTAAAGATTGGGATTATGATTATATCCGTCGTGTTAACCTGATGCTCGATAATATTGATCATTCGGAAATGAGTGAAACCGAGAGGGAGCATTGGAGAAGTGTGGGATATTTCTTCCGTTCTTATAAATACTTTCAGATGCTTTCTAAATTTGGTGATATTCCTTGGGTAGAGCATGCTTTGACTGAGGAAAGTCCCGAGCTTTATGGAAAACGTGATAGTCGTGACTTGGTGGCTTCCAATATTCTGTCTAATTTGAAATATGCGGAAACACATATTGGCAGTAATATCGAAGCGGATGGGAAAAATACAATTAATATGTATGTGGTGAAAGCTCTTATTTCCCGTTTTGCTTTATTTGAAGGAACTTGGAGAAAATATCATGGTTTGTCGGGAGCGGATACTTATCTGGAAGAATGTGCCCGTGCTTCTGAAGAGGTGATTAAGCAATATCCGAATGTGCATCCTAAATATGATGAGTTGTTTAATTCGGAAACACTGGATGGGGTGACAGGTATTCTTTTGTATAAGGCTTATGAAACCGGACAGTTAATGCATGGTTTGACCCGTATGGTGCGTACAGGTGAATCTTATATTGAGGCAACGAAAGACGCGGTAGACAGTTATCTTTGTACGGATGGACGACCGGTTAGCACGACGACTAGCCGTTATGGGGGTGATAAGAATATGTATGGACAATTCCGTGATCGTGATTACCGGTTGTATTTGACGATCTGTCCTCCATATATGGTGAAGAAAGAAAACGGACCCAGTACGGCTGATTGGAAATATACGGATAATGCACAGGACAGGGAATTTATAGATTTAATGGCTACGATTTCCGGTGAAACTTATCATCGTTTGCCGTCTTCCAACTTTAAAGGATTCACCGTGCAAGGACAACCTCACTTTAAGAATATGAACTGGGGACAGGGCTGGAACGCTTCCCAAATGGGCTTCTGGGTATGGAAATATTATAATACACATACTGTAGCTACCAACGCGAATGGGGTGAATACAACAGATGCCCCACTGTTCCGTATAGGTGAGGTGATGGTAAACTATGCCGAAGCGATGTGCGAATTGAACAAGTTCGACCAGGCTGCTGCGGATAAGTCTATTAACAAACTTCGGGCAAGAGCTAATGTGGCGAAAATGGTGGTGAATGATATTAATGATGCTTTTGATCCGAAGCGTGATCCTTCCGTTCCTGCTCTTTTGTGGGAAGTGCGTAGAGAGAGACGAGTTGAATTGATGGGCGAAGGTTTCCGTTTGGATGATTTGCGCAGGTGGAAGAAAGGAGACTATGTTAACAAACAACCGCTGGGTGCCTATGTGACAGGGGCTTCGGCCAAGAATTTGAAAGTAACGGGTGGTGCAGGTGCTGATGAAGGATATGTTTATTTCTTTGATACCCCGCTTGGATGGCAGGAACATTATTATCTGTATCCGTTGCCTTTGAAGCAATTGGCGTTAAATACGAATTTGGAACAAAATCCGGTATGGACAAAGTAATTTTAAATTGAAATGATGCACAAGACCTGTAATATTTTAGTAT
>DXOJ01000555.1 GCA_019412865.1 Bacteroides sp.
TTAACCTTAAATCTAATACTATGAAAAACACATTGCAAAGATACGGACTTCTGTCAACTTTGCAAATAATCCAAATAAAAAGAGATGTTTTATAACATCAATTAAGTGTTCGTATTACCCTTTATACGTTTGTTAATGGTTCCCGCGTAAATATGGGGGACCATTTTTACTTTTTTTCAAGGGATAAGATTGCGAATAATCGAGTGATTTATAGCATACTCACAGTTTTATTTTCTATTTTTGTTCTCAATCAATCTATCGAATACTATGAACACAATGCTATGCCAGCTAAAGAGCCTGTTGTTATTGGGAGTCCTGCTTTTTGCCAATGGAGCATTCGGACAACCGATGATCTGGGATGATACCTCTCCCGAAACGATCGTTTTCGAACTGACTAACAAAGAGGCTTTGAAACTTCTCAAAGGCAAACTCCGACAGAAACAATGGGATAAAATACAGCAGACTCCTTTTGCCCGTTTCACGGATGCTTGGAGCAACCCTCCGGTCAAAGGGCATTTTCTGCTGGCTGATGTAGAGCGGAATGAAGTTCATTACCGTTATGCTCCGGTGATTCCTTTTCATGTTTTCCTTTTCAAGGAGTATGGTGTACTCACCTTGCAGGTGGTTGATGCCGGGGGAACTATCAGGAAAGACGCCAAAGTGCGGGTAGGCAGCAAGGCTGTTTATTACGATGAAGACAGTCAGACGTATACTGACGATAACTGGTCGCAGAAAGAACAGCATATCCTGACGGTTGAAGTGGATAAGTTTCGTGCAGTATTCGATTTGAGGAAACACCTTGTACCACCCTGGTATAAAAATGATTATGGGCGGCAAGATGCACCGGAGTTTTATAGTTACCTGATTACTGACAAGAATAAATACAGACCGGGCGAAACTGTCCGTTTCAAGTCTTATGCTCTCTCCGAACATAAACGTCCTCTGAAACAGGAACTTTCATTGTGGATGCGTGTCGGTTCTTCCTGGCGTGACTATAAGAAGATAATGTCCGTCGTCCCTTACCATCCGGGAGGCTTCGCCGGAGAATTCCTGTTGGCGGATTCATTGAACCTGAAGCTCGATCAGAGATATACTGTACAGCTTCGTGATAAGCGGGGACGCATCGTAGCCTCCACCAATTTCAAATATGAAGACTACGAACTGAACGGAAACAAGTTGTTGGTGAAGCTGGCTTCGAATGTGCAATATGCACCGCAGAGTAACCGCATGGATATCAGTGCAACGGATGCCAACGGACTTCCTTTGCGGGAGGTGAATGTAGAAGTGGCTGTCGGCAGACAGCAGGTGCTGAAGTCGTATGCGCAGATACTTTCTTTGCCCGATACACTGATGTCCGTGCAGGCGGAACTGGATGCTTCCGGGAAAGCCTCGGTAGATATTCCTGCTCGGATATTCGGAGCTTCCGATTGCTTCTATACGGTGAATGTAGTTTTGCTTACGGCAGACAATAACCGTTTGGAGCAGCAGAGCAAAGCGACTTTCTACTATTCGTGCTATGATATGCAGTGCACTACGCAGGCGGATACTATTTGCTTTTCATTCTTCGACTTGGGAGTGGAACGTCCTGTGGCGGCCGAACTGACCTATGGTGAAAAGAAAGAAGTGAAGAAAGTGCGTTTGCCCTATCGCGAACCGTTCAATCAGGCGGTGACGGACTATCGTTTCAAAATACCGGAAACAGGATATGAAACGACGATTGCTTCCGCCGCACTTGACTCCAAACTGGAACTGAATGGCGGCATAGAAAAAGATTCGTTCTGTGTCTCTCTTTCCAATCCTTTGCAGCTGGAACTTTCCTGGTATGTGTATCAAGGCAACCGCCTGTTGCAGAAAGGTTCGGGAAAAGAGATGGAACACAAATCCGGAGAGATCGATCCCTCTTCCGTCTATTACGTAGAAGTATTTTATTTCATGGGGGATAAGGAATGTATGTTGAAACGCTCGTACACTTCACCCTCCGAACGGCTGGTGATTGAATCTGATTTGCCGGAACGAGTGTATCCCGGTCAGAAAGTGAAAACAAAATTGAACGTGACCAATATACAAGGGCGTCCGGTATCCAACGTCGATCTGACAGCTTTTGCGGTCAACACGCAGCTGGATTATCACGTACCCGATTTACCCTATTACGGGAGTGCACCCCGTCCGCGCGAACAACGTGCTTCCTACTCAATGAAGCAAAAAGAGTATCTGCATACGGCCACATTGGATTATCAGCATTGGAACCAGTTGCTTCATTTGGATAAGTTGCCTTATTATCAGTTTGCTTATCCTTCGGGAAATCTGTTTCGTCAGACGGTTGACACGCCGGATGGAACCACCCAGTTTGCTCCTTATGTGATGCTGAACGGACGGGCGGTGAATATCTATGTGATTGAGCAGAACGATGTTCCCTGCTATTTTTCGTGGACGGAACAGCCTAAGCAGTATTCTTTTCCTGTATTGCATCCGTCGGGAAAGCAGAAGATTACGTTGCGAATGCACGACAGGGCTTTCATCATTGATTCTCTGGCTTTCGACCGGGGCAAGAAAACGATTTTAAGTTTCGATATGAATCAGTTGCCGCAAGGAGTGGAAGTAGTCTGGTTGCGGCAGAGGAAAGGGAAATATGATGAGTATAAGTTTACTTCGGAAGAGAAGAAGCGTTATGAACGGTATCTTTGCCGTCTTCCGGTGATGGATGGGGCGGTATATACTTCGCTCGAACATAATGGAAAGCTGTTTCCGATTTCACTCATGGAGCTGTCGCGCTACAAGAAAAAGATATTGGCAGGTCCTGTGGAGCCAGGACCTTGGAAATATATGAATGGTGTGTTGTATCGGCATGAGGGAGGTTTCTCTTATGAATTCGAGGGCAATGTGGTTTATAAATATAAGGATGAGGAAATGTGCCCGGCTTATCTGAATTTTTCGTCTGTGGCAAAGATTCCGACTTTGAATGATTACCATTTATCACCGGAAAGATTCCGTAGTCTGGTGGCTGAACTTCGCAAGGGAAAGAGTTGGCATCCCACCCGGATTTATTTCTCCCTGCCGGATAAGACGTTGAATTTCCGGCTTCCGGAAGAAAAAGATTCTACCGGAGTGGCCAACTTGCTTTTTAAAGACTGCACTACCGGAGAACTGGTTTATCCGGATACCTTAGTGCAAATGAATAGAATATATTCCAAGTTTCCTGCCGGAACGTATGATGCGATTTTGCTTTATAACAATGGAAAGTATCTGAAACAGGATGCTCTGACGATACAATCATATACCTATCTGGATGTAGATATGGAGTCTCTGCCTCTACACGAACGCGATTCGTTGTCAGCAGGGTGGCTCTTGCTGGGAAGAGGAATTGGCAGGATCGGTACAAACTTTCCTGGTCACAGGGAAATGAGGATCAGGCAGTATGTACGCAATTATGGCGGTAAAGTCTCCGGTTATGTGACGGATGCTACCGGAGAGCCTTTAATCGGGTGCAGCGTGGTGGTGAAAGGAACGACGGAGGGAACGATCACCGACATGGACGGATATTTCGAAATGGATTGTGACAGGGGAGGGGATCAGCTCTTGTTTAGCTATGTCGGCTTTAAACAGCAGGAGATGAGAGCAACTCCCGGAGCCAATCTGTTGGTTACTTTGGAAGAAGATAGTCAGGCGCTGGAGGAAGTGGTCGTTGTAGGATACGGCATGCGTTCAAGATCTTCGTTGACGGGGTCTGTTGCCGGATTAATGGTAGGTTCTTCTTCTTCTGCTGCTGCAACCGCACCTTTGGAGAAACTGGAAGAGCAAGATCAGAAAGCGAAAGAAGAGGCGGATAACGAACAGTTGTATAATGAACTGATGCAATTGAATGGCTTACGTAGGAATTTTTCGGATGTGGCTTTCTGGCAGCCTCGTTTGTTTACGGATAAAACCGGAACGGTGCAGTTTGAAACAACTTTCCCCGATAATGTGACGAAATGGGAAACTGTCGTTTATGGCATGAACCGTCGTTTGCAGACGGGTACTTTCCGACGTTCCGTCCGCTCTTACAAACCGTTGATGGCGGAGTTGAAAACTCCCCGCTTCCTGGTGGAGGGAGATCAGAGTACGATGGTCGGAACTATCCGCAATTATTTGGACGGGCAGCACATAGCCGGAAAAACACAATTCTCCGTCGGAACGGATACGTTGAAACGGCAGGAAGTGGGTTTCACGGAGGGATTTCATGAAACAGTGCCGATGCAGGCGGTACATACCGATAGCGTGACCATCAGCTATCTTTTCACTCGCGACGATGGGTATCAGGATGGAGAGGAATATACGATTCCGATACTGCCACAGGGAACTGAATTGGCACAGGGCACATTGGGGATTCTGTCCGATGCAAAGACGGTCAAAGTGCAATCCGGCGAGGATGAAGAAGTGATGGTGAATATCACCGACAATCAGTTGGACATCTATAAAGAATCAGTGAATTACTTGACAGGATACAAATATTTGTGCAATGAGCAGCTGGCATCCAAGTTAATCGGTTTGTTGGCTTACCAACAGTATATGCAGAGTAAGGGTGAAAAGGTGAAAGTAGATAAAGCAATTCGACCTATCATCCATCGACTGACGAATCATCAGAACAAACATCAGTTATGGTCGTGGTGGGGGAACTCTGAAAATACTTCTTTCTGGATGTCTGCGCATATTCTGCGGGCTTTGAAGATGGCGCAAGATGCAGGTTATCCTGTGGAGTTGAATCTGAATGGTTTGAAAGTGGAGTATGCTCATACGCGTCCTTATCGAGGAATGAAACTGGAAGATATAGAAATACTTCATGCTCTGCATGAGTGGAAAGTAGAGGCGGATTATTCTTCGGCAGTCAGATTATTGGAACCTTTCGTCCGGCAATTGGAACAGAAAGAAGACTCGTTGGCAAATAGAAACAAGTATTATCGTCCTCTTTCATACTTGAAAGAGAAGCTGCTTCTCTGGGAAATCAAGCAACAGGTGGATTCGGTGAATGTGGGTGATAGCGTACGTCCTTATCTGAAAAAGGATATGCTGGAAGGTGTTTACTGTGACGACGGACGGCGTACTTATTATTGGGAGGGAAATCAGATGATAAATACATTGATAGCCTACCGGATTATTAAAAATGACCCTTCCCTGTGTAAGTTGAAAGAAAATATGCAATTGTATATTTTGCGGACTAAGGAGCGCGGATGGAATACGTATCAGGCTTCTTCGGCTGTGGCAACTGTTCTGACCGATTTGCTGGCAGGTTCCGGAGGGATGTCAGGAACGTCGGTGTCTGTGAGCGGTAAGGATCATCAACGAATTACGGAATTTCCTTATCATGCCCGGCTGACAGCAGGCGACAGTCTGCTTATTTCAAAAACGGGAAAAGAGCCTTTATTGTATAGTGTCTATTCAATGAAGCGTGTGATGAATGCTCGTCAGAGTGATGCTTTCAAGGTGGAGGTGACTTTGGAAAAAGACTCTTTGGTGGCGGGTGTACCTGTTACATTGACAGTTACCTTGCAGGTGAAACAGGAGGGTGCGCAATATGTGATGCTCGAAGTTCCTGTTCCGGCAGGTTGTAGTTATGCCTCAAAACCTGTTAATTTCTCCCGTTCTGAAGTATATCGTGAGTATTTTAAAGAGAAAACTGTTATCTTTAGCGAAAAATTACCGGTAGGTACTTATCAGTTTACGGTTCCTTTGCTTCCACGCTTTACTGGAAAATATACGCTGAACCCTGTGAAAGTGGAACTGATGTATTTCCCGGTGGTGAATGCAAATAATGCGGGGAGAGAAATTTGGATTACAGAAAGAAATACAAAAGATATACGAAAGAAAGGGAATGATTGAAGCGATGAAATATACGAAGTGGATAACAGTCTTGTTTTGTCTTTTGGGCTTGGCGGCCTGTCGGCAGGATGCGCCTCGTTTCCGTATTGGGGTGGCCCAATGTAGCGATGACTCTTGGAGGCACAAGATGAATGATGAGATTCTTCGCGAAGCGATGTTTTATGATGGAGTGTCGGTTGAAATCCGTTCGGCGGCGGATGATAACCGTAAGCAGGCGGAAGATGTTCATTATTTTATAGATAAAGGAGTTGATTTACTGATAATTTCCGCCAATGAAGCGGCTCCCATGACTCCAATTGTTGAAGAAGCTTATGACAAAGGGATTCCGGTTATTTTAATTGATCGAAAGATCCTTTCGGATAAATACACGGCCTATATCGGCGCAGACAATAATGAGATCGGACGAGCTGTGGGCAATTATATTGCATCCCGTTTGGGTGGTAAGGGAAATGTAGTCGAGCTGACAGGCTTAAGCGGGTCGACACCTGCGATGGAGCGTCATCAAGGTTTTATGGCAGCAATCAGTCGTTTTCCGGAAATCAAACTAATCGATAAGGCCGATGCAGCATGGGAACGTGCTCCGGCGGAGGTGGAGATGGATAGTATGCTTCGCCGTAATCCGAAGATTGACGCTGTCTATGCTCACAACGACCGAATTGCTCCCGGAGCCTATCAGGCTGCAAAGAAAGTAGGACGCGAGAAAGAGATGGTTTTTGTGGGTATCGACGCATTGCCCGGCAAAGGCAATGGGTTAGAAATGGTCTTGGACAGTGTACTCGACGCGACCTTCATTTATCCGACAAACGGAGACAAAGTGATGCAACTGGCTATGAATATTCTGGAAAAGAAACCGTTTCCCCGAGAGACGGTTATGAATACGGCAGTTGTTGACCGGACCAACGCACATGTTATGCAGCTTCAGACTACACATATTTCAGAGCTCGACCGGAAAATCGAAACACTGAACGGACGAATCAGTACCTACCTTTCGAGAGTGGCTACCCAACAAGTCGTTTTGTATGGCAGTTTGTTGATCTTGCTATTAGTGGCCGGTTTGCTGTTGGTCGTTTACAAGTCGCTTCGGTCTAAGAATCGCTTAAATAGAGAACTTTCCGAGCAGAAAAGGCTTCTGGAAGAACAACGCGATCAGTTAGAGGAACAGCGTGATCAATTGATACAACTCTCTCATCAGTTAGAGGAGGCAACCCACGCCAAACTCGTTTTCTTTACCAATATATCGCACGATTTTCGTACCCCGCTGACATTGGTAGCCGATCCGGTAGAACACCTATTGGCAGATGATACATTGAATGAAGACCAACGTAAAATGCTGTCGCTTATTCAGCGCAATGTGAATATCCTTTTGAGGTTGGTCAATCAGATACTCGATTTTCGTAAGTATGAGAACGGCAAAATGGAATTTACCCCTGTGCCGCTAGACCTCCTTGCTTCCTTTGAAGGCTGGAACGAATCGTTTCAGGAGATTGCCCGTAAGAAACATATTCGCTTCTCGTTCGATAGTATGCCGGATGCGGACTACCGGACTTTGGCAGATGTGGAGAAGCTGGAGCGTATCTATTTCAACCTGCTTTCGAATGCTTTCAAGTTTACTCCCGAGAACGGAAAAATAACCGTAAGGTTATCGAGTTGGATGAAAGACGGACAACCGTGGTTGCGGTTTACAGTTGCCAACAGTGGTACGATGATTTCTGCCGAGCATATCCGAAGTATATTCGACCGCTTCTATAAGATCGATATGCATCATACCGGTTCGGGAATCGGCCTGGCATTAGTCAAAGCTTTTGTCGACTTGCACAGAGGGCTTATTGCCGTAGAAAGTGATGAAAAGCAAGGAACTTTGTTCACGATCGATTTGCCGAAAGGCGATACCCCGGTGCCCGAACAGGAACTCATTCCGGCTACTCCTCTTCCTACGGATGCGGTTTGGACAGCGGAAGAAGAGGATCATGAGATGCTTTACGACTCCTCCAAGCCTACTGTTTTGATAATAGACGACAATGCCGACATTCGTTCTTACGTGCAAGGACTGCTTCAAGCTGACTATACCGTTGTTGAAGCAGCGGACGGTTCGGAAGGTATCAAGAAAGCCATGCGGTTCGTACCCGATCTGATTATTTCCGATGTAATGATGCCGGGAATAGATGGTATCGAATGTTGCCGTCGACTGAAAAGCGAACTGCAAACCTGTCACATTCCTGTTATTTTGCTGACAGCCTGCTCGCTTGATGAACAGCGTATTCAAGGGTATGACGGTGGAGCCGATTCGTATATCTCCAAACCTTTTAGTTCACCCCTGCTGTTGGCACGGGTACGTAACCTGATCGATAGCCATCGTCGGTTGAAACAGTTCTTCGGTGATAGGCAAACCCTAGCCAAAGAAGATGTTTGTGACATGGATAAGGACTTTGTCGAACGCTTCAAGGGATTGATCGAAGCGAAGATGAGTGATTCCGGATTGAATGTAGAAGACTTGGGCAAAGATATGGGATTGAGCCGTGTACAACTTTATCGTAAAATAAAGTCGCTGACTAACTACTCACCGAATGAATTGCTTCGGATAGCTCGGCTGAAGAAAGCTTCTTCACTGCTAGCTTCCTCAGATATGACGATTGCCGAAGTGGGGTATGAAGTTGGTTTCAGTTCGCCTTCCTATTTTGCTAAGTGTTATAAAGAAGAGTTCGGTGAAAGTCCGACCGACTTTTTGAAACGCAAAGGATAACTCTTCCCTTTACCCTTGCTCCGTGGAGCCTATGGCAGGATTTTGGAGACGAACCATTGAATAAGTACAGGAGAATGAATAGAACATGAAAGATTATAAAGTAGATAAAGCGCGCTTCTCGGAAGCTTTTTGCCGGGAAGTGTATGAGATTGTACAGGCAGTTCCCCGAGGTTGTGTGTCTACCTATGGAGCTATTGCCGCTTTGCTTGGTATGCCGCAATGTTCGCGTTTGGTGGGACGTGCTTTGAAAACAGTACCCCCTGGATTGTCAGTTCCCTGTCATCGCATAGTCAACGCTTCCGGGCGGCTTGTGCCTGGCTGGGAAGAACAAAAAGAACTGCTACTTGAAGAAGGAATACTTTTCAAAAGCAATGGTTGTGTTGATCTGAAAAAGTCTTTGTGGAAAACCTGAAATATAGAGATGCTTTGTGCTTGTAAAAGATAGATAATTAAGGGCTGGATATTTAAGAATGAGAACTTTTGAATAGTCGTGTTATGAACTATCGCCAGTTCGAAATATGTAATCTCTAAATAAAATAATACATTTTTTCCTGTTTTTTATTATCTGTCGGCAAATGTCGGTGGGGATGAAGTAAATTGGTTCGGATCTGGAGGCCGAAGACTAGCCGGGAACTGAAACCGTTTCCAGTCACGTAAGCTCTTGTTGGCTAGTGCTTTGTTCACCTTCGGATAACTGAAATGTATACTCTTTTCTCAAAAGAAAGTGCTGAATTAACATCGACTTGAAGAACAAGGCTTTTGGAGACAAATGGCTGCGTTAACTAGGTAGCAAACAGTTAGAATGTCCTCCGAAACGGAATAAAATTTGCATACTTTCTCGTTTTTCCGTATCTTTGCGCCGATAAAAAGCGAACGGACTGTTTTCCGTATATAGAAATATCATTTTTCTCTGTTCTTTTGAAAGGATAAACTTATCGAATACTATCCTTTTAACTGCTCAGTCTGTTCCACTACTTAATTATTAATCATCGATCGGACATCGCGTGTATGTTCCGTGTTAAATCAGAACTTTATGAGATATAAAGAAAAATTGCTGTTGCCATTATTTTTCATATTGGCTATATGTTTCGCATTGCCGGCTGTAGCCCAAGATAAGCCGGAATTAAAATTAGGAGGAGCTCTTCGTTTTAACTATAATTACTCGGATTGGAAACCAAGCAACCGGAAACGGGGAGGCGACTTTGGATTTGATGTCTTTCGTCTGAATGTAGACGCTGCATATAAAAAACTCACTTTAGCTGCCGAATATCGCTTTTACGCATCTTCCTCCGGTGGCGGAATGCTTAAATCCGGATGGGTGGGATATCAATTTAATGATATGCATCAATTACAGGTTGGTTTGGCGCCGGTTCCATTCGGTATTCAGCCTTATACTTCCAATAGCTATTTTTTCAATATCAATTATTACCTCGGATTGGAAGATGATTCCGACATGGGAATTAAATACCTCTATCGGAAAGGAGGCTGGGAAATGGCTTTTGCCTTTTTCAAAAACGCCGATGTATTGGATTTTGGCGATCAATCGGAGGTCTCTCCCGACCGTTACGCGTATGATGTTGCCGGACGGAATAAGGAGGTCAACCAAGGGAATGCGCAGGTAATCTATCATTGGGGAAAAAAGTGGAAACAACAAATCGGAGGTTCGGCCATGTATGGCGGATTGTATAACTTGGATACAGAGAAAATGGGCGCTCGCTCAGCCTTTGCGCTTCATTATATGTTAGATGTGAACAGGTGGAACCTCAAGGCACAATATACCAATTATCAAATGAGGCCGAAGAACTTGGAAGGAGAGGACCGACGGACTGTTTCGGTCGCCGCTTATGGAGCGCCTTATCAGATAGCCGCCAAGGCATCGACCTATTCCGCTACGCTATCTTACACCATCCCTATATATAAAGGAGTACTGGATGAAATACGTCTCTACAACGACTTTAGTATGATGGACAAGCGTGACAAAGAATTTAATGACAGCTATCAGAATGTAACAGGGTGCATGTTAAGTATGGGTTCTGTATATACCTATGTGGATTACGCTATGGGGAAAAACCATTCTTGGCTGGGAAGTGACTGGGACAATGCTTTTGCCGATGGCATCGCCTCCAATCATTGGAATGTGCGCTTCAATATAAATATCGGCTATTATTTTTAAGCATATAAATAATCTTCAGTGATGAATAAAATAGAAATAAATGATTTGTAACTGATCTTTGGCAGCGAAAAGCAAAAAGCATTCAAGATGCTGAAGG
>DXOJ01000556.1 GCA_019412865.1 Bacteroides sp.
AGGCTTCGTAGTATTCCACGATGGTCTGGTTGATGAGCATGTCCTCAATCTTGCTTGGAAAGTCGTTACCCTTGAATATCAGGAATATCAAAGACTTCAAGAAGTTCTTCTTCTCCCCGAAGTTCAAGTCATACTCTTCTTTTGTTACCTTGAAAGGATTCATGGAGATGGGCTTCTCCTTCGAGTAAGAAATATAGGTTCCCTTGTAGTAACCACAGATACCTTCATAGGAATCACCCGTATCGACCATAACCACATCCGTCTTTTGCTCTAATAGTTGACGAACCACGCTGTTCATGTGGAATGACTTCCCGCTTCCTGAAGGTCCGATGCAGAAGAAGTTGGCATTATCCGTCATCTTCACCTTACCCTCTTTCCCTGTGATGTCAATACACACTGGCAGCCCCTGGCGGTCGGTGT
This sequence comes from Bacteroides sp., assembly GCA_019412865.1. Taxonomy (GTDB): domain Bacteria; phylum Bacteroidota; class Bacteroidia; order Bacteroidales; family Bacteroidaceae; genus Bacteroides. The sequence continues at coordinate 421 of DXOJ01000556.1, forward strand.
AGTAAGTGGTCAGCGGAGTATCTTCCGAGCCCTTTAGATGTTCCTTGAAAAAGAAGCACAGAGCGGCATCGGAGAGCGTCAAAAAGAGGTCATAGTCCGGATTGAAGGCATAGCCGTTGCCGGGGAAGCTGTCGGTAAACAATTCCAACTGGTTGTAGGCGGTACGGGACGGCATGATGCCGCATTCATACAGCTTGGTTTCCAGATAGGAAGTGACCGGGGTGACCTTGTCTGCCGGGCAGCTTACCAGAATGTTGAAGTTGCAATAAACCAACTGCGTGCTGTCCACAGCCAGGCGGTCCAGCACTTCCTCAATGTCTTCCTTCGCAATCTTGTTGCTCGGGTCAGGCATGGAGCCGTGACGTTTGGCCTTTGCCTGGAGTTTTCTCAGCAATTTTCGTTGGTTCGGTATCTGTACCACCTGGTTGAACACCACACAATCGGCATGGGGCACACTTGTCAGAAATGAAAAGAGGTCCGTAGCGATGCCATAGCCGTTGATATTCATCTGTGTGTAGGGCTTCACCAGCGAAGGCAGGTTAATCTCGTCTATATCCACCAGCGGATAGGAACGGACTACCCGGTCGCCGATTTTCAGATACTCGTCCGATGCCTTGAAGTTGGTCATCGAGAACGGACCATGCCGGAACTGGAAGGCCATGAAGCGGTGGCAATACTCGTTCACCTCTTCCTTGGTCAACTTCCGATGCTTGATATTCTTCTCCTTGAGAATGTCGCTCACTTTGGAAACCTTGGAATGGAAGTCCAGCCATCTCTTCGGGTCGTACTGAACGAACTGGCTGTGCTGTGCCTCCTGCGTGAGGATAAGGTAGGTACGTATCTCCGTAAATTCTCTTCCCTCAAAGTAACGGAAGTAGCTTTTGGTCAGGAACTCTGCATCCTCCGGCACCTCATGGTGGTAGGACTGCTTGCAGAGCACGTCCTGTTTTTGCAGGGCATAACCCTCGCCGAGCGTCTGTACCACATTGGAGAGCACATCCTGAAAGAGCATGTACTGCTCCGCATCGGTACAAAGCTGCTGCACGGGATTGATTATCTCGAAAATAACCGACGGTTCCCCCTTGGCTGAAAAAAGGACGACATTGCCGTCCGTTTCCTCCAGCTGCGCATAAAGGCCGTCAAATATTCTTTTCTTGGTACGTGCCATAATCATTCATTTTGTTTTACGAGTTACGTCTCAGATTCTTGTAAACATAGATACCCTTTGCCCGCCGTTTGTTGTGGAGACCGCCACGCTGCTTGACGTAAATGGTGACCAATCCGACCACTGCCATCACCAGCATGGCGATGAACCCGGCAAGCTTTCCCAAAGCGATGGAGAAACCGATAAAACCCACGAATGACACACCGATGGCCGCTGCTGCCAAAGTCAGGAAACGACCGCGTATGCCCATGAACTCCAGCGGTTTCTGCAAGCCTTTGAAAACGGGATAACCCTCCTGATTCATCGTCA
>DXOJ01000557.1:0-3613 GCA_019412865.1 Bacteroides sp.
CCCTGCCTTCTCGTGGAGTGAATTGCCTGATGCAGCCAAATGGTTGCTCTCCTTTCTGATGCTTCTCGGACGTCTGGAGTTATTTACGGTATTGTTGCTGTTCAGTTCCGACTTTTGGAAAAGAAATTAAATCGGACGGAGCGGGCTATCGAATATGCAATCTGCTATAATTAAAAAAGGTGCCTGCTTTTCAGCCGACACCTTTTTCACCTTAAAAAACCTTATCACACTCAGATCTTTCTAAGAACGATCTTTCTTACTACAGGTTTGTTTACCTCATAAATCTTAGAAATAAGAACATCCATTTCCTGTTGACGAGCTTCACGAACAGCGTCAGACATCATTCGGGTATATGAATCCCGGTGTCCCTTCAACCATGCATTCTTTTCCACGTTTTCATCCATTACCTCGATAGCTTTTCTGTTATTCGCATTAAGCAATCCTTTCTGTTGGAAGAATGCGAATTGTGTCCATGCAAACTCACGGAATGATCTTTCAATTTCCCAGCGATATTCGTTCAGATGCATTACAGTTAATGCCTGCTGATATTGAGGCGTTTTTGATTCGGCTGCAAGGTTAATGCCTTTTGCCAGTTCGCCTGCACTCCATGTACCGATTTCTTCATCGTCAATCAGCAGTTTATAGTTACCCTTCAAGCCCGATACTTTCAGCATCTCACGATTCATATCTTCCATGAAAGGAACAACTTTCGTAACTTCTGCCTGACTTTTCTTTTGTCCCCATCCACGGGCAATCGTATCCAGAGGATAAGGTAAAGCCTCAGCCAGATAATCAAAACTCAATTCATTACCAATCTTCTTAATATTGGAGACTGTACAATTTTCAGCCTTCACAGCTTCCTTTTTATTGGCATTAATCTCCATATTCGCTACGTCTTTACCCACAAAACCTTGTGCTTTCAGGAAAAGATAAGCCATCACCATATGTCCGTCATTATCCGGGTGGATACGGTCGGAGCCACAGAGAGTGAAAGCAGGATCTTTCTGCTGGAATTGCTGGTTCAAAGCTACCATAGGCGCATTCAAATCAGAGAATTCCCAGCCGTTCTTTGCTGCAGATTCCTTCTGGTATTCTACGATTCTTTTGATAGTTTCATTTTTGGTCTTGAAAAGATTCCCTTCTTTCAATTGAACAGTTTCGTCATAAGGAGAAGTTCCCAACATTACAATACGTGTCTTGGGCAGTTCCTTGAAACGCTTTTCCATTTGCTGGTAGTTCTTAATGCTCTCTTGATATTTCTCTTCCCCAAATTCCTTCGCTTTATCACCATTGTATTCAAAGTATCCGGAGTCATTCATACCGAATGTAACTATCAATACGGAAGGCTGCATAGCAAAAATATCTGCATCCAGACGTTTGTTCATGTCAAATGCCGTATCTCCTCCGATACCGCCATTGAATATACGGATAGGCATATTCGGGAAACGCGTCATATAATACAACCAGATGTATGAATGATAATGTCCGCCATCTGTTATACTATTTCCTAAAAAGACTGCTCTTTCACCTTCTTTGAAAGGTTTTACTGTTTGTGCAAATGTAGCAGTATATGCCATACAGACAGCTGCTACCAATACGATAAACTTTTTCATGTTTCAATTAATATTTTATGAAATTACAATTCAATCTCTGTTATTTCAAGTTTTTCATTTTAAAATAGGCAAACTCTGCCGGAACATTCTTATCGCCGCTATGCAGCAACCCGGGACGTTGCACTCTGTCCCATCGGATTAAAGATTCTCCCTTAAAAGGAGTATTCCGTACAGATTGCCATGTCTTACCATCTCTACTTTGATAGAAATGGAAAATACAACCTTGTTCGACCTCTATCTTCAGATATATATTTCTACCGGCAGAAGCCGATTCATAAAGTACCGATTCGACACCTTCTTTGATTACTTTCAAAAGAACTTTATCTCCTTGGGTTCCCCAAACGACCAGGTCCTTATCATCCCCATACAATGTCAGTCCTTTCAGACTCTCATTGACATTCGTCAGTTTTGTCTCGCAACTGTAATGAGAAGACTGGGGACGCAAGCATAATGCCGTCCCATAGTTATTTCCTTTTTTCGGAGTGCCGGATAAGAGCAGTTTTCCACTCTTTAGCACAGCATCTATATCTGAATAAGGATAATTCCATGTCCAGTCAACCTTCAGCTTATCCCTCGTAAAGTTATCCTCAAAGCCCGGTATCGGATTTTGTCTTGTACCTTTGAAAGGGACAGGCTGCTTCATAACTGCTACACTTCCTGTCTTAAAACGCACCCAATGATCATCCGTCACTTCCATTTCCTGTAAGATAGGCTGACGACCGGCATAAAATCCTTCCCCTTTCAGATATGCATGACACATATAGAACATACGTCCGTCAGGAGTTTTCACAGCCGTACCATGTCCGCATGACCTGTAATCTCCTTCACCACCATGCAGAATAGGATTTCCACTATACTTTTCATAGGGCCCGCGGAAACTTTTGGAACGTGCCACATATACATCATAATCACTGGATGGACCGCAACAGCCATGAGCAGAATATACTATATAATAGTAATCTCCCTGCTTAAAATGGTACTGACCTTCCATACCGATCTCTTCATCATCTACCAATAAAGAAAATGGTTCGCCTTCCAAGCGCAGTCCATCGGCAGAGAGCTTACATCCCAGCAATTCAATAGGACGCTTATCCAGCCCATAAGCTTTCCAGCTAATATACAGCTGACCATTATCATCATAAATAAAAGCGTCAATCGCCTCTGTCCCATACTCTACAACCGGGCCGTAATCCTTGAACTCATGCAAAGGGGAATCTGCAACAGCTACCCCTATATATGAGATTCCAGTACTTTTCTGACGGGCTGTATAGTAACAGAATACTTTATTATTGTGATAAAACAATTCCGGTGCCCAAAAAGAATTAGAAGTCCATGACGGCTGCTCATTAAAGATATGTCCTGTCTGTTTCCAGTTGATCAGGTCTTTTGAGGTGAACACCGGATAAAAAGGAGCCCACTCCGAGGATGTTCCGGTAGCATAATATGTATCATCTATCCGAATCATGGAAGGATCGGGCATATCTCCCCGAATCACAGGATTAGTAAAATAGCTTTTTTCCTGCGCTACTATCTGCAGCGCAAGAAAAATACTAAACAGAGAGAGTTCTATCTTCTTCATGGAATATTTCTTTATTTTTTAGACGGGTCATATACGGCAACTGCTACACGCGAATCAGCACAGCCATAATACAAGAACCATTTTTGATTGTGGAATACAAGTCCTTCTATAAATACAGTTCCTGCAGGATATTGACCACTCTTTTCAAAATCAGATTCAGGAATATAGAACGGCTTGTCCAGTCGGTCAATCAATTTTGCAGGATCTTTTGCATCGAACAGCGCCTGCCCTGCACAATAAGAATTGGCAGTATACAGTGTATCACCTTCCGCACCGGCTTTATTCTTGCCGTTATAAAGCAACAGAATACCTTTATCAGTCAGCACAGCCGGAGGACCGCACTCTGTCAGGTCACTGTCAAATTTGCCTTCACGGGGGACAATGACCTTCAGGAAGTCACCATTCTCATCCAGCATCGGTG
>DXOJ01000557.1:3623-14176 GCA_019412865.1 Bacteroides sp.
ATCTTCTGATGTGGCTACATTCACAAACTTTTCACCCCAATACATCCAGTATTTACCGTCGATCCGGGCAATCACTTGTTTTCCATCTACCAGTTTTGTAACGATAGAAGCCGATTTTGAAAATTCGTCAAAGAAACGTCCGTCATAAGCCTTCGCAAAAGCCGGTCCATACTTTTCCCACTTTTGCAGATCGCGAGAAGTGGCCACCGCCAGACGCGCCTGTTTACGATTCCATTGCGTATAAAGCATTACATACAGTCCGTCCTCCGTCATCGCAACACGGGGGTCTTCGCAACCACCCGGCCATTCAAGTTCTTTCTGACTGTCATCTGCCGGATAGAAGACGGGAACCGGCATCCGGTTAAAATGTAATCCGTCATCAGAGTAAGCATATCCCAGACGGGAAGTACGCGAACCGATACCGACTGCCGAATTATCTTCTGCCCGATAAAGGACAACTACCTTTCCATCATAAATCGTAGCAGCCGGATTGAAAGTATCTCCGGCTTCCCATGCTACCGAGTCCTGCCTCATCGGGCAATAAAATAAGCTTGTCGTATCCGGTGAAACAATCGGATTTGTATTTTCCGGACGCTGAAAATCAGCCCATGCCCAGTCCGGGAACTCGGTTGTCTGTTTCTTTTCACCACACGAAGTTACCATTGCAGCGGCCATCAGTAACCAGGCAGTATGTAAGAATCTTCTTTTCATTCTTTATAAGAGTTAATAGTTAAACCTAATTAAGGGAAAGATGGAGGAAGCACTTTGGTTCCCCATTTTACATCCGGTTTGTTTGATGTGCCATATTCGATAGTAGCACCATTGGAAAGCTGATCCCAGTCTATCCATGTACTGTCATATGGCTTGCCATCCAGTTTCATTGATCTAATATAGATATTTTTTTCCGAACCGCCTTTAATCACGATATCTCCTTTTTTCAAATGTACTTTTACAGATGAGAAGATCGGAGTATTCACCGTTAAGCCTCCGACACCCGGAATCTCCGGATACAGACCAATGCAAGCAAATACATACCAAGCTCCCATTGTACCTAAGTCATCATTACCCGGCAGACCATTAATCTTGCTGGAGTATTGTTCATTCAAAACCCGGTTGATAACCTCCTGAGCCTTATACGGCCGACCGATCCAATTGTATATCCATGGAATATGGAAACTCGGTTCATTACCCGACGCAAACCACGCATCATTATAACCGGCATCCAGACGGGTAAAGAATTCATCCAGACGCTTTTCTGCATTTGCCTTGCCGCCAATGATCTCTACCAGTCCTTCAATGTTATAAGGTACCATCCAAAAATAATTCTTATAAGTCGATTCACGGAAGTCTTCACCTAATAATTTCCATGATCCATCCGGATTGCGCGACTGCAGCCACCCTGTCTCCGGATTATACAGATTTTTCCAGGAGCGGGCAAAATGGAAATAACGCCAGCTTGAAAATTCATCACCAACAGCGTGTAAAGCGAACTGTCCGATAGCAAAGTCCGCAGATGTATACTCCAACTGAGCGGAAGCATTATAGTACCCTTTGTCCAGATATTGTCTCAAGCCCGGACGAGTCTCTTCATTCTGAGACTTGGATCCCGGTTCTTCAGCTCCTTTTCTCATAATCTTGAAGATGGGTCTCGGATCATAGTTACGAGCACCAAAAGCATACGCATTGGATATCAGAATCGGAGTCGGATCTCCTTGCATTACTCCGGTTTCTATATTCGCCATCACCCAGCGAGGGAAAGAGCCGCCTGACTGTTCTGCAAACAACTGATGGGAAATAACAATATCGGAAGCAACTTCCGGATCAAGCATCGCCAATAACTGAATCTGTGTGCGATAGGTATCCCAGTTACTGAAAGAAGTATAATGTTTTGAACGGGATTTGTGCACTCTGAAATCCGCTCCCATATATTCTCCATTGACGTCACTGCATACATTCGGGTGAATAAAGGAACGGTACAGATGTGTGTAGAATTGGGTAGTACGATCAGGATTGGTGCCTTCTACCTCAATCTTACTCAGATAATGATTCCATTTAGCTTCTGCCTGACTCTGAATCTGCGCAAAATCCCATCCGGTATTCTCCGCCTTCAGATTCTCACGTGCATTCTCTACCGAAACATAAGATACCCCAATCTTATATTGGACATTTTTCTTCTTGCTGACGTCAAAGGTGAAATAAACGCCAGAGTATTCGCCTTCTGCAAAAGAGGTATTTGGTTTCAGTTCATTCCTTTTCCAGGTTCCGGTCTCTAAGGCGTCCGTATCAAATTCTGCAACGAAATACACTTTGTACGGGGTGCGAATACCACAAAAATAGCCACCTTCCGCATATCCTTCACACTTATTCGGCGCAGTGATTACCACAGCAGCCTGTTCTATCGGAGTAGCAGAAATCCCCCCGCCGATAATCACTGTTCCATACTGTTGACCGGCAGGATATTCATAGTTTGCCATACCGGTTCTCTCGGTCACTGTCAGTTTAGCCTTGATATCTTCCTGTACCATGGTCTCATAATAGCCTGCGTGCCCTTTTTCTTCAGAGAGATTGACACGATAGTTCAGGATATTGTCAGTAGACATACTCAGTTTTCCCTTCACAGGAAAAGTAGGAAAGTTACCCATATGGTCACAACCGCCACCACTCAGCTGATTGATTACAAATCCTGAACTTTTGGAAAAATAAGAAGGTGTAAACTGTACCATTCCGTAAGGATAGGTAGCCCCCGGATAAAGATATCCGGATGTCAGCCCCGTTCCTTTTGTACCAATCAATGTGTTGACCTGACGGGCATAATCACCCGTCGAAGTCTGCCCCACAACCATTTCTCCTCCCAAAGCGAAAGCTAATAAAAGGCTAAATAAAAATTTATGCTTCATTCTAAATATTCTTTATTGTATTACCTGTCAGACTTGATCGTTCTTCATTACTTGTCTTTCTTAGATAAGGAGAAAGGTGCCGCATATTTGGAAGTACATCTTTCCTTGTTAGGCTGGCTTCCCATTTCAAATTTCAGCACTCCACCATCTGATATATCATCATAACGAATAAAGTTCTTATCCAACAATCTTCCGTTCAATGTTGCCGACTGTATATACAAGTTTTCTTTACTATTATCCGGAGCTTCAATCACAAATTTATTTCCGTTCTCCAGTGTTATTGTAGCTTTCTTAAATAAAGGGCTTCCAATTACATACTCATCCGTACCCGGACACACAGCATAGATGCCCAAAGAGCTTAATATATACCATGAGGACATTCCCCCCTGATCTTCATCACCCGGATAACCTCTTTCTGTAGAATTATAAAGTCTTTCAACAATCTGACGTACCCAATACTGGGTTTTCCATGGCTGACCAGCATAGCTGAATAAATAAGGCATATGCTGGATAGGTTGGTTACCATGAGCATATTGTCCCATATTGGCCAGTTCCATCTCTTTCATTTCATGAATTACGCCTCCATATGTGCCGGGCTTAATGACGCTGGGAAGAATAAATACGGAATCCATTTTTGTGGTAAACTTCTCATCACTTCCATACAAGTCTATTAATCCTTGCACATCATGGAACACCGACCATGTGTAATGCCATGCGTTACCTTCACAGAATGGTCCGCCCCATTCTAGCGGATCAAACGGTTCCTGCCATTTACCATCCGTACCTTTTCCGCGCATTAATCCGATAGACGGGTCGAATACGTTTTTATAATTATACATCTGACGGGCAAAAACTTCCTGATAATGTTTATTGCCAACCATTTTAGCCAATTGATAACCACAGAAGTCATCATATGCATATTCCATAGTCTGAGCACTCGATCCCATTGATTCAGGATAAGGAACGTATCCCAGTTCAAAATATTCTTTCCAGAAACCACGTCCGTTAGCACCACCCCAAGGTCCTTTATTCATAGCCTCATGCGCATAGGCTTTCAATGCTTTTTCCGGATCAAAGGAACGAATTCCTTTTGCCCAGGCGTCCGCCAATAATGAAATGGCATGATTGCCCAGCATACCGCCGGTTTCACCCGGAGCCGACCAGGAAGGTAACCAGCCGCATTGTTCCTGTGCCGCAAGGAGTGCATTCATATATCGTCCCTGCATAGTCGGATGAAGGATATTGGTTAATGGGAACTGAGAACGGAAAGTATCCCAGAAGCCATTATCCGTATACATATATCCATCATATACTTTACCGTCATACGGACTATAGTAATAAGGTTCTCCATTCTCCTTACGTTCGTAGAATTTGCGAGAAAACAGGTTGGCACGGAAAAGACAGGAATAGAAAGTTTTCATCTGTTCATCCGTTCCACCCTCTACCAATACTCTGTTCAGTAATTCATTCCATGTTTTTTGTCCACGAACTTTCGTAGTTTCCAAATTCTTATCCTTCCCCAGTTCCTGGTTTAAAGTAACCAGTGCCTGTTCTGCGCTGATATAGGAAGAAGCCGCTTTCGCCTGAACTTTTGATCCTTTCTTAAACTTAATATAGGCACCATATCCTTTGCCTTCTCCCTCCTGTTTTTGAGGGAATATCTCGTCTTTCTGATTTTCCCATACACCATAGTCTTCGAACGCTTTATCAAACTGCACTACAAAGTAGCTACGGAAAGATTTCGAATCATTCACAAAACGTTGGTTATTTACCCAACCGGAAATCTGTCTTTTTGCCGGATCGATTTTAATCTCACTCATATCCGTATATCCGTCAATAACCAGATAAGCATCTCCGGTTGAAGGATAAGAAAAGCGCAGATGTACCCCACGAGTAGTAGGAGCCATTTCGGTCGTGATGCCATTATCCAATGTCACCTTATAATAATGCGGCTTCGCAATCTCATTATCATGGCTGAACTTCGTAGCGCGTTTATCCTGGTTAACCACCAGATCACCTACCATCGGCATAAACGAATAAACAGCATAATCACTCATCCACGGACTACACTGATGAGATTGACAGAATCCTCTGATATTATCTACAAAATATTGATATTTCCAGCCTTCACCATTCTTTCCTGTCTGTGCCGACCAGGTATGCATAGCATAAGGCATACCTGTAGTAGGATATGTATTTCCATAACTTAACCCAAAATGAGAATCGGTACCTTGCAATGTATTCACATATTGTACCAGGTCTTTCATCTGGGCATATATCCCCGTTGAAAAGAAAGAGAAGATTACTAAATAAATAAGTTTATTCATGGTTTTTATTTAATGTGTAACATATATTTCAGTTGATAAATGACAGGAAGCGATGATCATTTATTGCCATAAGTAATCCCTTGCCAGTCATCCGTACGGAACGGAGATGCCGGAAGATCAGCCCCATTATATAAATTACAGATTGGATTATCTGCCCAGGCATAACGTACAGCTATCGGGAAAGCAACTTCCGGAGAAGAAACGACAATCGAGTTACCGTCAATCACAGCGTCAGCCCAATGAAATTTATGGTCGACACCGGCAATAGTGAATCCTTTCGGAATTTCATTGTTTTTAGTTTTTAAGCCACCATCCGTATGTTTGAAGTAAATACGTATTTTATTGCCTTCAATCTGATATGTATCATACATAGGACCGGAATATGGAATTTTCTCTCCATAAGTCTGCGCCCGTGCAGCTAACGCCAAACGTCTTCCTACTTCCTGCTTGTTCTTCGGGTGAATATCGAAAGCATCGCCTATATCAATTGTCACAGCCATCCCGGTATTCCCAAGATGCAGGGTCTGCGTCTGAGCTTCCCGTAATTCTGCCCAGGTTGCATCTACGGGAGCAGTTTGCTGAGCAGTAAAACTAGCTAGTTGTACCATATAGAACGGGAAGTCATATCCCCAGCGATCCCGCCAGTCTTTTATCATTAACGGCATCAATTCACGGTATTGATATGCCTGTCCTGTGTTAGCTTCTCCTTGATACCAGATAGCTCCTTTAATAGCAAATGGGATAAGAGGATTCAACATTGCATTAAACAGGAAACTGGGAACATTCGGTTCATTTGCCGTATTAACCGGCATCTGCGGGATATCTTTAATATTCAAGGAAATCTGATATTTCCAGTCTCCGGCCAACTGAACTGCATCTGTTTCAGAACGATGGAGTGAAATACTCTCAGGGCTGCCATTAATACCACCCGTACCACCGGTATCCATTACACGTACGGCAATCACAGCTTTTCCGCCTTTCACCAGTTCTTTCGGAATTTTATAGCTTCTGGGTGCCATCCATCCTTCCGTATGACCAACTTGCACACCATTGAAGTAGGTAAAATCATTATCATCAATCACACCTACATTCAAAGTTAACTCTTTACCAGCCCAATTAGCCGGAATATCGATTGTTTTTCTAAACCAGACAATACCATTAAAGCCTTCTAATCCCTGCTCCTGCATCAGACCTGGAACTTTCATTGTCTTCCACGCACTATCCTCCAGACCTGTAGCTGCCCACACGGCTTCACCATTTACAAATCCTTTATCAATCTTCGCAACATCCTTTTTCCAGTTTTCCACATCCGAATGGAACTTCTTCTCCCGGTCTTCTTTTGTTATCGGAAGTCCATTCAGTACGTCTAGTTTTTTTTGCATATCCGGCATGGTTGCCAGCGCTTCCCTGCTTGTCCATGTCTCTATATACGTACCTCCCCAAGAAGTGTCTATCAAACCGATAGGAACATTCCGATATTTATGTAAATCGCGTCCAAAGAAATAACCTGCCGCAGAAAAGTCAGCTACACTCTTTGAGGTACAAACCTGCCAGCCGTTTTCCGCGGCCTTGATCTCATTTATCGGCTGCGGACTCGTTGCTTTCTCAACCAACAGGAACCGGATATTCGGATAATTCTCCGCTTCTTCCTTCTCTTGCTGATAATTCATTACCTTCCCCCAACCTTCTACTTGCATCTCCATATTGGATTGTCCGGAACAAACCCAGACTTCCCCAATCATCACATTAGAAAGTTTCACCTTTTTTCCATCAGAAATAGTGATGCTATAAGGACCTCCGGCTACCGGAGTTGCGACTTCCGTCTTCCATTTCCCTTGAGGGTCAGCTTGTACCGTATACTTTTTCTGATCCCAGGAAGTAGTAATCTCTACCTTTTTATAAGGTTTAGTTTCCCCCCATACAGGAGCTTTTGTTTGCTGCTGCAACACCATATTATCCGAGAATATAGGAGATAGTTTTACTTGTGCCGCAACGCTAGTCGCACACAATAACCAGAATAATGAAAACGTAAATAACTTGTTCATTTCAGATTACACTTTATACATTTTATCAAATAACAAAATCTTTAGTATAAGAACGAATGAAAGAGCATTTACCACTAATATCTTTATTTTTTTTCTATATCTCCCAATATTGTTAGTCAGTATTCGATGATATTATTTTGTATTTCCTTCGGTATGAATCAATTTAATAGGCCCAAACAGTCCGGCACTGTATTTACTTAAATCAGGATCTTCTTTCCATGCCCAGTTCCACTCACGGAGTTTGCCCATATCATCTTTTATCCATATTTCATTGGCTATCAAGTTCCCTATTTTGACCTTAATTTTATTTTCGCCCGGCTTCAGATTTTCACTAATATTAAAATTGAAAGGTGGCCACAAGCGAGCTCCTACCGATTTTCCATTAACAAATACTTCAGCCATATATTTCACCTTACCCAAGTCAAGATAGATTCCAGAGGATATTTTATCTACAGTTATCGACATTTCATAATCCAAAAATCCAGAATATTGTTGGATACCATATGAATACCATGATTCCAGATCTTTATTTACTACTGTTCCAACTATAAATTTGAAAGGCGCAACGACCAGTTCCTCGTTTTTACGATCGAGAACGAATGCCAAAAGCCTTGCATCCGAATCCAAAGAAATAATGGAGTCTGTTATACTCATTTCTTTTCCATTCAACCAAATTTCTTTACCTAGCATATGAGAAGGCACTGTTATTGATTTTGCCCCGATAGGGATATTCATTCTCCAGTAAGCATACTTACTTTTGATGTTTTGCTCATAATATCGAGAAAAGTAATACCATCCGGAATCGTCATATTCCGGTTGTAATTTCCCCCTGTCAGGTAATGAATCGTTTGCATAGTAGACTTTTGCTGTTGATTTATACACTACATTCTTATCCGGATAGCTAATTGTCCACTTAGTATCAATCATTTCTTCCCTTACAACAGTTTGTGGCTGTACAGGTTTTACAATATCCTTGTTATCAGGATTAAATGCAACCCAATATGCTTCGTAAGGATTCAATGTCAACGACACTTTACTGTATCCGTTTTCTGTTTCAGAGGCTATATGCTTCTTTTCCCCGGTTTCACAATCCCAGATTTCAGCTGTTCCCTTGCCATCTCTCAGCCATGCGGTAAAATACTTTAATGTATCAGTATTATTGGCAAACCAATATAAATTAGCATGATCTGTTTTTCTTTGAGCTGTATATAGCCTACCCGCATTTTCCAAGCGCATTTGCGGTTTCATTTTCGTTTTCAAAGCATGAATCATTGCTCCCATTTTATCGCTTTCGGAGGATACGTCAATGACATTGGGTAATTGTTTCAATGCTTTAGACCAGTCTTCTATTCTTTTGTCATTCAGTCCTTTTTCAGGAGAACCATGAGGGAGTTGCCCCAATACAACAACCAAGCCTCCCCGTTTTGCAAAATCGAAGATTTTCTTAAAAGCCGATCGTGACATGATATATGTAGATGGCATTACCATAGCCTGGAAATCATGATTCTTAATTTCTATCTTCGTATTTGTCCCTGACGACTGTATTTTACCTTTATCCAAATAATATTTATCAGCAATCAAAAAGTCTATATTTTCTACATTCATTCTTTTCATTGCTTCAGAATGGATGCGGTTAGCCTCTTCTGCACGTTCATCCCACGGATCATGTATTCCTTTTTCTTCCAAGAAGTAATTTTCTGAAAAAGCCCATATGCTTTCAAGCGGAGTGACTAGAAGAACATCTGCTACTAAGCTGCTTTGGCGGGTGACGAAAGATGCACGTCGTGAGAAATCAGTCCAATAATGCAGATAATTCCAATATGGATTTTCATTGTACCAATCCGCTGGGAAAGGTACGGTCTCCAATTTCCTGTTCATGTATATTCCATGAGGAACGATATGACTGACTCCAAATGAAGTGACAGAATTAACAGTCATTTTCATCATTTCAGGGGTCTGAACCCAGCCTGCTACACCCATGATCTCACTCATAAACGGGCGGTCTTCAAGTTCTGCTACAGTCTGAATTTCCTTGAAGTCATGTACTTCCTGTGAAACCATATCAAGGCAATCATTACCAGGCATTGTTACAGCGCGCGTAGTCCTCATAAGGTCACTCACACCTGCAGTCTGTAATTGGAGCGATTCTTCCCATAAATTTGAGATATAATACATATTACGTTCCTTCAGCCAACTAACCAACGGAGTAAAATAGCATTCATTATATACATCCGAAACGACGTCGAACCAATCATGACGGGCAACAACAAACAAGCCGTCTTTATCTTCTTCGGTCAGCAAAGGTAACCAACTGCGTATATCACGTTTCTTTTTCTCTTGATATCGTTTCGCCAAGTGATCAGACCATGCCATCTTCCATCCGAAATCACCTTCATTATCTATAAATACGCCCGGCATTCCCTTACCCATATCGTTCTTGAAATGCTTGTCATATTGCTCATGCACTATTGGTATAAACACTTCCATCAACTTCGGATCTAAATAATTGACCCTTCCTCCATCTATTCCCGGGTGATGCTTTATTGTATATGTATATACAACCCAGTCTCCACCGGGCACAGTCCATCTGATATCATGCCCTTCACCTATAATGCGCAATGTTGCAGCATCGATCATTTCATTATTAACTAATTTTGCTGCTACTGCAAAGTCAACAGAATCATATTTTACTTCTATATTACCGTTTACGTGATAGCGTTTGGGCGATAAATAGAGAGCTTTAAGTTCAGGGCATTGTGCCAAGACTTTCCCTGCTGCCTGACCGCTCGGCCAGTTATAATCATCGCAATAGCTGAAAGTCATTCCATTATCTTTTGCTGTTCGCAATGCATTCCCAAAGCTATTGAACCATGGTTCTTCAAGGTATTGTTCGAGAGGAAGTGCAGTTACATTGGGATCCATTCCTGAGCGAGGATGTGCATATCCGGGGTTCAAACGTTGTTTAGCCATTTCTTTAACCATAGATGCCGCAAGTTTTTCATCCTTTATCACATCATCCCAAAACCAAAAAGTGTGAGGAGCATAGAACATGGGGGGATTAGAGAACCTTTCGCGAATCTCCTGATTGTTGTACTTCGTCAGCCATTCCGGCAGAGCGTCTTTCGATACAGAGGTGTCTTTTACATCTTTTTCAGCTACATTTTGAGCAACTACAATAGTAGTCAACAGAAAACAAAAGGTAGTCAGGAAAGCGGTACTTCTTACTATTCTCATCACGTTATTTTTTTAATTATATATTTTATACGTATTAACCATCAGCATTC
>DXOJ01000558.1:0-2681 GCA_019412865.1 Bacteroides sp.
TGGAAGACCCATTGGAAGAATTAAATATGCGCTGATTTAATTCCGCCAACGGGTTTATATAAAGAGAAATACGTTATTTCATTGGAGTTTGCTCCAAAGTTGCCACCAGAAAGTCATAGAACTTCTGTACGGTAGGAATCAACGCTCTTTCGTCCGGCGAATGCGGTGAACGCAAAGTCGGACCAAAAGAAATCATGTCCAATCCCGGAATAATAGCACCGATAATACCACATTCCAAACCAGCGTGAATCACTTTCACTGCAGGTTCTACGCCAAACTGCTGTTTATAGGATGACTTCATCGCATGCAAAATCGGAGAATTTACATTAGGTTGCCAACCGGAATATCCGCCTGTCATCTCTACCTTCATCCCTGCCATAGAGAAACAAGACTCTAAGCTGGTAGTCAGATATTCCTTCATGCTATCGCTTGAACTACGAGCCAAAATCTTAATGGCTGCCTTCCCTTCACCAATCGTAATAATAGCAAGGTTGGAAGACGTTTCTACCGTATCCGGAACAGTAGGGATCATACGTGTCACACCGTTCTGACAAGCAAAGATTGCATCAATCAGATTGTCTTGAATTTCTTCAGGTACTTCACCGGCAGGAAGTTCTACGCGTTCAGCTGTAAAACTGATCGGAGTTTCAATAGCCGAATATTCTTCATTGAACAGGTTTTCGCAGTATTTCACCAAGCCCAGCAGTTCTTCTTCATTTTCAGCCGGAATGGTAATAACCGCATGCGCCTCACGCGGGATAGCATTACGCATATTACCACCTTCCCAGCTAGCCAAACGGGCTTCATAGCTGGCAACCGCTTCACGAACGAAACGAACCAATAACTTATTGGCATTGGCACGCCCCTCATTGATTTCCAATCCCGAATGTCCGCCGCGCAATCCTTTCAAAGTAACTTTCACTGCGATATCTCCTGCTTCGGGAACTACTTCCTTATATTCCAAGGTAGCAGTTACGTCCATACCTCCGGCACAACCGATATACAATTCACCTTCATCTTCCGAGTCCAGATTCAACAGAATTTCACCGTTCAGGGTGCCCGGCTTCAAACCAAATGCACCGTACATACCGGTTTCTTCATCTTTAGTGATAAGAGCTTCCAGAGGACCGTGTTTCAGGTCTTTTGCTTCCAGCACGGCCATGATGGCAGCTACTCCCAGTCCGTTGTCCGCACCCAAAGTAGTACCTTTTGCTTTCACCCAGTCACCATCTATATAAGTTTCAATCGGGTCTTTTTCAAAATCGTGTACAGTATCGTTGTTCTTCTGCGGAACCATATCCATGTGCGCCTGAAGAATTACACCTTTCCGGTTTTCCATACCCGGAGTTGCCGGTTTACGGATAATCACATTACCTGCTTCGTCTACAAAAGACTCCAAGCCCAAGCCTTTTCCGAAACCAAGAAGAAATTCAGTTATTTTTTCCATGTGTCCTGACGGACGAGGAATCTGTGTCAACGAATAAAAATGCTTCCACACATTCTGTGGAGCTAAAGAAAGAATGGTACTCATAATAAATATTTTAAAACGATTTTAAATCTAATAATTAAACAGTGCCAAGTTATGGAAAAGTTTTCAGATGGCAAAGGACGTCAACAAAAACATTTAAGAATACACAGTTTTAGCTAAAATTTCACCCTCGATGTCTATTGGTGAATGGCAGAGCGGCAAATCCATAGATGCCCAACAGAACAACCAGAAAGGTTTGAATACCGTGTACAATCAGGGCAAAGATTCCGGCATCCGTCACATTTACTCCATAAAGCATCATCATAGAAATGATAGCGAAATGCCACGGCCCCGCCCCGTTGGGAGTAGGCACAATCACGGCAAACGTACCGCCCACAAACATGACCAATGCCGCCAGAATACCTAAATGCGCTGTAAAGGCAAAACAATAGAATGTGAAATAGAAATGGAGAAAGTAGCACGTCCAAATAGCCAGTGTATAAAAAATAAAGAGAGGAATGTTACGCACTCCCCTTAAAGACATAATCCCCTCCCATATATTAAGTACAAAGCCTTTCACCCGTTCGTAAAAGAACAGCGTTTTTCTTAAATAATAAAGAAGGATCGCCACACCGATAAAACAGAACAGGATGATATAAAACCATACTGAAGTCAAAAGATGAACAAGAGAGGGTATTTTTGTTCCGGTCTGTTGAAGAAAGGTGACGAAGATAGGTAATTGAAGCAAGACTGTGATGCCTGTGATGAGAAGAATCGTCAATGTATCGACCAATCGCTCCGTAACGACTGTTCCCAACGACTTGGCAAACGAGACGTTATCATATTTCGCCAAAACCCCGCAACGGCTCACTTCCCCGATCCGGGGAACTACCAGACTGGCAGCATAAGAAATGAAGATAGCATTCACACAATCGCTCTTTTTCGGGAAAGCGTCCAACGGTTCCAGTGTCTGTCTCCACCGCCATCCACGAAAGACTTGTGCGAACACCCCGAACACTAATGAGAAGAGCATCCACCACCAATTTGTACCGTGTAATAACACATCGCCCGCTTTTGTAAAATCAAAGTCGCGATACACCCAGAATAAGATAAAGCCGCCTAAAACAACCGGTAATATCAGTTTCAGTGTCTTTTTTAATAGTTTCTTCATCCTTAATTCTTCATTCTTCATTTAAAAGAATTACCTTTGTCG
>DXOJ01000558.1:2691-6915 GCA_019412865.1 Bacteroides sp.
ATTAGTAAAGCCTAAAAAGTTTCTCGGACAGCACTTTCTGAAAGATCTGAAAGTTGCGCAAGATATTGCCGATACTGTCGACACTTTCCCCGAACTGCCTATTTTGGAGGTGGGACCGGGTATGGGAGTATTGACCCAGTTTCTGGTGAAAAAAGACCGGTTGATAAAGGTCGTAGAAGTTGACTATGAGTCGGTTGCCTATCTTCGCGAAGCTTATCCGTCATTGGAGGACCACATCATCGAAGATGACTTTCTGAAAATGAACCTTCACCGGCTATTCGACGGCAAACCTTTCGTACTGACCGGTAATTATCCGTATAACATCTCCAGCCAGATCTTTTTCAAGATGCTGGACAACAAAGATATCGTCCCCTGCTGTACGGGAATGATTCAAAAAGAGGTAGCCGAACGTATTGCAGCCGGACCGGGCAGCAAGACTTACGGCATCCTTAGCGTATTGATTCAGGCTTGGTACAAAGTGGAATACTTATTCACAGTGAGCGAACATGTGTTCAACCCGCCCCCAAAAGTGAAAAGCGCTGTCATCCGCATGACGCGCAACGAGACTAAAGAGTTGGGATGTGATGAGAAACTGTTCAAACAGGTAGTGAAAACGACTTTCAACCAACGACGCAAAACATTGCGCAACTCTATCAAACCTATTTTAGGCAAAGATTGTCCACTCACGGAGGACATATTATTTAATAAACGCCCGGAACAACTATCGGTAGCAGAATTTATAGACCTGACCAATAAAATGGAAGAAGCATTAAAGACGGCAGGCAACAACCAACAACCGACTGATGGGCAGCAGTGAGCAGAGAACTGGATTTTGTAATTCGTAATTTGTAATTGACAACGATGAACGAGGAATACATTGACAACGTTAAACACCTTATTGAGCAAAAAGACGCCGATACGGTAAAAGGGCTTCTCATCGACCTCCATCCGGCCGACATCGCCGAATTGTGCAATGACCTGAATCCGGAAGCGGCCAAGTTCATCTATCGCCTGCTCGACAACGAAATTGCCGCCGACGTGCTTGTCGAAATGGACGAAGACGCTCGTAAAGAGCTACTCGAAATGCTCCCTTCGGAGACAATCGCCAAACGCTTCGTTGACTACATGGATACGGACGATGCCGTAGACCTGATGCGTGAACTCGATGAAGATAAGCAAGAAGAGGTTCTTTCGCACATTGAGGACATTGAACAGGCAGGTGACATTGTCGACTTGTTGAAATACGACGAAAATACCGCCGGTGGTTTAATGGGTACGGAAATGGTACTCGTCAACGAGAACTGGAGTATGCCCGAATGTCTGAAAGAGATGCGTCAACAGGCGGAAGAGCTGGACGAAATCTATTATGTATATGTCATTGACGACGACGAACGTCTGCGAGGTATCTTCCCGCTCAAAAAGATGATTACGTCTCCTTCTGTATCCAAAGTGAAACACGTGATGCAGAAAGATCCGATTTCCGTGCATGTAGATACTCCTATCGACGAGGTGGTACAGGCGATTGAAAAGTATGACTTGGTGGCCATCCCCGTTATCGACAGTATCGGTCGACTTGTGGGACAAATCACCGTCGACGACGTCATGGATGAAGTTCGTGAACAATCGGAACGTGACTATCAGTTGGCATCCGGTCTTTCGCAGGACGTAGAAACAGACGATAATGTATTGAAACAGACCACTGCCCGCCTCCCCTGGTTATTAATCGGTATGATCGGCGGAATCGGAAACTCTATGATATTGGGAAATTTCGATGCTACTTTTGCTGCTCATCCCGAAATGGCACTTTATATCCCGCTGATCGGTGGTACAGGAGGAAATGTCGGAACACAATCTTCGGCAATCATCGTACAAGGCTTGGCAAACAGTTCGCTGGATGCCAAAAACACATTCAAGCAAGTCACCAAGGAAGCAGTAGTAGCATTAATCAATGCCACGATTATCTCCTTATTAGTATACACCTACAACTTTATCCGGTTCGGTGCAACAGCTACGGTGACTTATTCCGTATCCATCAGCCTGTTTGCCGTGGTTATGTTCGCTTCCATTTTCGGAACACTGGTACCAATGACTCTGGAGAAGCTAAAGATTGATCCTGCAATTGCAACAGGACCGTTTATAGCCATTACAAATGACATCATTGGAATGATGTTGTACATGGGAATAACCGTTTTATTGTCATAAAAACACGATAAACAAAAAAAAATAAGCAAAATAGTATGAAGTAATCGTTTTATTTCATTAATTTGTGACCCAAAACTAATATACAATGATGGACGCTCATGACACTAATCACCCCTTGAACCAAGGGGAATTAGAAGAAGAAAAGAAAACAGTCGAGGTTTCTGAAGCTATTACAGAGACTCCGAGTGAAGAAGTTACTGCCGAAGTTCAACCTGAAGCAGCCCCTAAACCTGCCACTAAGGAAGATGTACTAAACCAGCTGAAAGAGCTTGCGCAAGATGCCGAAAATGCGAACAAGCAGGAAATTGACAATCTGAAACAATCATTCTACAAGTTACATAATGCCGAGTTGGAAGCTGCTAAGGTACAGTTTACAGACAACGGTGGAAACATTGAAGATTTTGTTGCCCAAGAGGACCCGACAGAGGAAGAATTCAAACGTCTGATGGGGGTTATCAAGGAAAAACGCAGCAGACAGGTTGCTGAGCTGGAACGCCAGAAGGAAGAAAACCTGCAAGTGAAACTTTCCATTATCGAAGAACTGAAAGAATTGGTGGAATCCGGAGATGATGCCAACAAATCTTATACAGAATTCAAGAAGCTGCAACAGCAATGGAATGACACGAAATTGGTACCGCAAGGCAAAGTGAATGAACTTTGGAAAAACTATCAATTATATGTAGAGAAGTTCTACGATTTATTGAAACTGAACAATGAATTCCGTGAATACGACTTCAAAAAGAATCTGGAAATCAAGACGCGCCTCTGCGAAGCTGCTGAAAAGCTGGCTGACGAGGAGGACGTGGTTTCCGCTTTCCACCAACTGCAGAAGTTGCATCAGGAATTCCGCGATACAGGTCCGGTAGCCAAAGAACTGCGTGATGAGATCTGGAATCGGTTCAAAGCCGCTTCTACCGCTGTCAACCGCCGTCATCAGCAGCACTTCGAGTCGCTGAAAGAGGCCGAGCAGCACAATTTGGACCAAAAGACCGTAATCTGCGAAATCGTTGAAGCGATTGAGTATGATGAATTGAAGACATTCTCTGCTTGGGAAAATAAGACTCAGGAAGTGATTGCCCTGCAAAACAAATGGAAAACCATCGGTTTTGCACCTCAAAAGATGAATGTGAAAATCTTCGAACGTTTCCGTCATGCCTGCGATGATTTCTTCAAGAAGAAAGGAGAATTTTTCAAGAGCCTGAAAGAAGGTATGAATGAAAATCTGGAAAAGAAGAAAGCACTCTGCGAAAAAGCGGAAGCTTTGAAAGATAGCACGGACTGGAAAGTTACTGCCGATGCGCTGACCAAACTTCAAAAAGAATGGAAGACCATCGGACCGGTAGCCAAGAAGCATTCGGATGCTATTTGGAAACGTTTCATCACTGCTTGCGACTACTTCTTTGAGCAAAAGAACAAGGCCACTTCTTCACAACGCTCTGTCGAAACAGAGAATATGGAAAAGAAGAAAGCATTGATCGAAAAGTTATCCGCTATCGATGAGAACATGGATACCGAAGAAGCAAGCAATCTGGTTCGGGATTTGATGAAGGAATGGAACTCTATCGGTCATGTGCCGTTCAAAGAAAAAGATAAGCTATACAAGCAATATCACGGATTGATCGATCAGTTATTCGACCGTTTCAACATCAATGCTTCCAACAAGAAGTTAAGCAACTTCCGTTCGAACATTAGCAATATCCAGGGGGGCGGCACTCAATCTTTATATAGAGAACGCGAGAAACTGGTACGTACTTATGAGAATATGAAGAATGAACTTCAGACTTATGAGAACAATCTGGGCTTCCTAACTTCTACTTCCAAGAAAGGCAGCAGCCTGTTGACGGAACTGAACCGCAAGGTAGACAAGTTGAAAGCAGACTTGGAACTGGTATTACAAAAAATTAAAGTAATCGACGAATCAATTAAAGCAGAAGAATAATCCTCTGCCCGATTTAGAGAAATAAAAGAAACAGGTTTTATGCTCGCTTGAGCAATAAAACCTGTTTCTCTTTTCTGCTAAAC
>DXOJ01000559.1 GCA_019412865.1 Bacteroides sp.
TGGATTTTAAGTACGATGTAATTGTAATTGGTGCCGGACATGCTGGTTGTGAAGCAGCGGCAGCTGCTGCTAATTTAGGTTCCAAAACTTGTCTCATCACTATGGACATGAACAAGATTGGACAGATGAGTTGCAATCCGGCTGTAGGAGGAATCGCCAAAGGACAAATTGTACGTGAAATAGATGCACTGGGTGGACAGATGGGATTAGTGACAGATGAGACTGCCATTCAATTCCGAATTCTAAACCGCTCGAAAGGTCCAGCCATGTGGAGCCCTCGCGCCCAATGCGACCAGGCTAAGTTTATTTGGTCCTGGCGAGAGAAACTGGAAAATACACCCAACCTTCATATCTGGCAAGATACCGTATGTGAACTGCTCGTTGAAAACGGTGAGGTCACCGGATTGGTCACCGCATGGGGTGTCACCTTTAAAGCAAAATGCATTGTGCTCACCGCAGGAACTTTCCTCAACGGACTGATGCATGTAGGACGTCATAAATTGCCGGGAGGAAGAATGGCCGAGCCGGCTTCTTATCAGCTGACCGAATCCATCGCCCGTCACGGTATCTCTTACGGAAGGATGAAAACCGGTACTCCGGTACGAATCGACGCGCGTAGTGTGCATTTTGACCAGATGGAAACACAAGACGGTGAATCGGACTTCCACAAGTTCTCATTCATGAATACTAGCACGCACCACTTAAAGCAACTTCAATGCTGGACATGCTACACCAATGAAGAAGTACACCGGATTCTGCGTGAAGGTTTGCCGGATTCTCCCCTGTTCAACGGACAGATTCAAAGTATCGGGCCACGCTATTGTCCGAGCATCGAAACCAAGATTGTCACTTTCCCGGATAAAGATCAGCACCAGTTATTTCTCGAACCGGAAGGAGAAACGACACAAGAGTTATATCTTAACGGATTCTCTTCTTCGCTTCCGATGGAAATACAAATTGCAGCATTAAAACAAATCCCGGCTTTCAAAGATCTGGTTATCTACCGCCCGGGATACGCTATCGAATATGACTATTTCGATCCGACTCAATTAAAACATACGTTGGAATCGAAGATTATAAAAAACTTGTTCTTTGCCGGACAAGTAAACGGAACCACCGGATACGAGGAAGCAGGAGGACAAGGATTGATAGCCGGTATCAATGCACACATCAACTGCCACGGCGGAGAAGCATTTACTTTGGCTCGCGATGAAGCATATATTGGCGTATTAATCGACGATTTGGTTACCAAAGGTGTGGATGAACCTTACCGTATGTTTACCTCGCGTGCGGAATACCGTATTCTGCTTCGCATGGATGATGCCGATATGCGCTTAACAGAGAAAGCATTTAAGCTTGGGTTGGCAAAAGAAGATCGATATCAGTTAGTAAGAAGCAAGAAAGAAGCTGTGGAACAAATCATTTCTTTCGCGCGCAACTATTCGATGAAACCTGCACTAATCAACGATGCTCTCGAAAAGATAGGGACAACTCCCCTACGTCAAGGTTGTAAGTTGATAGAGATTCTGAACCGCCCGCAAGTGACAATAGAAAATATAGCAGAATATGTTCCGGCGT
This sequence comes from Bacteroides sp., assembly GCA_019412865.1. Lineage (GTDB taxonomy): Bacteria > Bacteroidota > Bacteroidia > Bacteroidales > Bacteroidaceae > Bacteroides. The sequence continues at coordinate 1,579 of DXOJ01000559.1, forward strand.
TTCAACGCGAACTGGAAAAAGCGACGAGTTCGGATCAAGACCGGAAAGAAGAGATTCTCGAAGCCGCCGAAATCCTAATCAAGTATCAAGGATATATTGACAGAGAAAGAATGATAGCTGAAAAACTAGCACGATTGGAGAGTATCAAGATTAAAGGAAGATTTGACTATTCTACCATTCAGTCCCTTTCCACCGAAGCTCGGCAAAAGCTGGTAAAGATAGATCCGGAAACAATCGCGCAAGCGAGCAGAATCCCGGGAGTCTCTCCTAGCGACATCAACGTGCTGCTGGTGCTTTCGGGACGATAAGCGGCAACGTTTCACGTGAAACAAAGAATTTAAAGAAACGATATAATTCAATGATTATGAGCAAAGAAACACTAATCAAAAGCATTCGGGAAGTACCCGATTTTCCGATTCCCGGAATCCTGTTCTACGACGTCACCACTCTATTCAAAGATCCATGGTGCTTGCAGGAATTATCCAATATCATGTTCGATATGTATAAGGATAAAGGAATCACCAAAGTGGTAGGTATAGAATCAAGAGGCTTTATTATGGGACCAATTCTGGCAACCCGTCTGAACGCCGGTTTTATTCCAGTCCGCAAACCGGGCAAACTCCCGGCAGAAACGATTGAAGAAAGCTACGATAAGGAGTATGGCAAAGATACGGTGCAAATTCACAAAGATGCACTGGACGAAAATGACGTAATTCTACTACATGATGATTTGCTGGCAACAGGAGGCACCATGAAAGCAGCTTGCGAATTGGTGAAAAGACTAAAGCCTAAAAAGGTATATGTAAACTTCATCATCGAATTGAAAGAACTGAATGGAAAATCATTGTTCGGAGATGACGTAGAAGTAGAATCGGTATTGTCTTTATAAAGGATTTACCTCTATTTGCAGAGAATGTGTCAAAAGTAAGCAGCTAGCGATCTTTCGTACCTAACAATTATGAATACAGAACCAGAAAGCAGAGCCAATGAATATTTGAAAGGGATTGTAGCCAACCTTCCCGAGAAGCCGGGTATTTACCAATACCTGAACACGGAGGGTACAATTATATACGTTGGAAAGGCTAAAAATCTAAAGAAAAGAGTCTATTCCTACTTCAGCAAAGAGCATGAACCGGGAAAGACACGAGTGCTGGTCAGCAAAATCGCCGATATTCGTTATATTGTAGTCAACACGGAAGAAGATGCGTTATTGCTGGAGAATAATCTGATAAAGAAATATAAGCCGCGCTACAACGTTCTATTAAAGGATGACAAGACATACCCTTCTATTTGCGTACAAAACGAGTATTTTCCCAGAGTTTTCAGAACAAGGAAAATTATCAGGAACGGTTCTTCGTATTATGGACCATATAGTCACATACCATCCATGTATGCGGTACTGGATCTGATAAAGCATTTATATCCTTTGCGAACTTGCAGTTTAAACCTAACTCCGGAGAATATACGGGCTGGTAAGTTCAACGTATGCCTGGAATATCATATAAAGAACTGCGCAGGACCATGCATCGGGCTGCAATCACAGGAGGATTATCTCAAAAACATTGATGAAATCAAAGAGATCCTGAAAGGAAATACACAAGAAATCAGCCGTATGCTACTGGAAAGGATGCAGACATTAGCTGGTGAGATGAAGTTTGAAGAAGCACAGAAGGTGAAAGAGAAATATCTTCTGATAGAAAACTACCGTTCCAAATCGGAGGTAGTAAGCGCTGTATTGCACAACATAGATGTATTTTCTATTGAAGAGGACGAGTCCAATTCCGCTTTCATCAACTATCTGCATATTACAAACGGTGCCATTAACCAGGCGTTTACATTCGAATATAAAAAGAAGCTGAATGAATCAAAAGAAGAGCTTTTGACACTGGGTATTATCGAAATGCGGGAACGCTATAAGAGTCAATCCAGAGAGATTATAGTGCCTTTTGAACTTGATTTGGAGCTAAACAACATCGTATTTACCGTTCCACAGCGGGGAGATAAAAAGAAATTGCTGGATCTTTCGATTCTAAACGTGAAGCAATACAAAGCCGACCGTCTAAAACAGGCGGAAAAGCTGAATCCGGAGCAAAGAAGTATGCGATTAATGAAAGAGATACAGCAAGAGTTGCATCTGGACAGACCGCCTTTGCAAATTGAATGCTTTGACAACTCAAACATACAGGGTTCTGATGCCGTGGCCGCTTGCGTTGTCTTTAAAAAGGCTAAACCCTCAAAGAAGGATTATCGGAAATACAATATAAAGACGGTTGTAGGACCTGACGACTATGCATCCATGAAAGAGGTCGTCAGAAGACGTTATCAGCGCGCTATTGAAGAAAACGCCCCTCTGCCCGACCTGATTATCACCGATGGTGGAAAAGGCCAAATGGAGGTCGTTAGAGAGGTGATTGAAGATGAGCTGAACTTAACAATCCCGATTGCCGGACTGGCAAAGGACAATCGCCATCGCACATCGGAACTGCTTTTTGGATTTCCTCCGCAGACTATCGGTATCAAACAGCAAAGCCCGTTATTCCGTTTGCTGACACAGATTCAGGATGAGGTGCACCGCTTTGCCATCAGTTTCCATCGTGATAAACGCAGCAAACGGCAGGTAGCATCGGCATTAGACAATATCAAAGGGATTGGAGAAAAGACAAAAACAGCGCTTCTGAAAGAATTTAAGAGCGTAAAACGGATCAAAGAAGCCTCTTTTGAGGAGATTTCCGCTGTGATTGGAGAAGCGAAAGCCAAGACTGTAAAAGAAGGTTTGGATAACGAACAACAATAAGGAAATACGTCAGCCAAGGCGGCACTGTTCGAACTTTCGAGCAGTGCCGCTCTAAATTTCAAGCCATAACAATCAATAAGTTGATTATCACTACCAAGATAGCGAATTGACAACAAACAATAACGAATGCTCCTATTGACTACGGAGCGAATTCACAATATTTTCCCATCAACACACCGTTTTCTCTTCTGAATTTTGTAAATTTGCCTTTCCTAATCATGAAATAGAATAAATAACAATGAGAATAGTCATACAACGGGTAAACCATGCGTCAGTAACCATTGAAGGACACTGCAAGTCGTCCATTGGGAAAGGGATGCTGATATTAGTCGGTATTGAAGAAGCAGACGGGCAGGAAGATATCGACTGGCTCTGCAAGAAGATTGTAAATCTACGTATCTTCGATGATGAGAATGGCGTAATGAACAAATCTATTTTAGAAGATGGAGGTGAGATTCTGGTTATCAGCCAGTTCACGCTACACGCTTCTACCAAGAAAGGAAATCGCCCCTCCTATATCAAAGCTGCCAAGCCGGATGTCTCTATCCCACTCTACGAACAATTCTGCAAAGATTTAAGCGGTGCATTGGGAAAAGAAATAGGCACAGGCATCTTTGGGGCAGACATGAAAGTTGAACTTTTAAACGACGGCCCCGTTACTATATGCATGGATACAAAAAACAAAGAATAATAACCAACCATCAACAATTATGACTCTGGAAGAAGCACAGAAACAAGTGGACCAATGGGTGAAAACATACGGCGTCCGCTACTTCAGCGAGTTGACCAATATGGCAGTTCTGACGGAAGAAGTAGGAGAACTGGCGCGTGTCATGGCCCGCAAATATGGAGATCAATCCTTTAAAGAGGGAGAGAAAGATAATATAGATGAAGAGATAGCAGACATTTTATGGGTGCTTCTCTGCATTGCCAACCAGACAGGTGTAGACATAACCACTGCTTTCCAGAAAAGCATGGAAAAGAAAACGAAACGAGATAATAAAAGACATATCAACAACCCAAAACTGAAAGATCATGGAAGAGAATAAATCACAGCCCAACAAGTACAATGCCGCATTGGCAAAGTATAATACCAATCTGAGCGATGCAGATATTCAAGCTCGCGTAGCTGAATTGATTGAGAAAAAAGTGCCGGAAAACAACACGGAAGACGTTAAGAAGTTCCTGTTCAACTGTATTGATCTGACTACTTTGAATAGTACAGACAGTGACAAAAGTGTGATGCACTTTACCGAAAAAGTCAATCAGTTTGACGACGAATATCCTGATCTTAAAAATGTTGCAGCAATCTGTGTATACCCCAATTTTGCAGCCATCGTTAAGAATACGCTGGAGGTAGACGGAGTCAATATAGCCTGTGTATCAGGAGGTTTTCCCTCTTCGCAGACATTCATTGAAGTAAAAGTGGCAGAAACAGCATTAGCAATCGCAGAAGGTGCAGATGAAATAGATATTGTCATTTCCATCGGCAAATTCCTAAGCGGAGACTACGAAGGAATGTGTGAAGAAATACAGGAATTAAAGGAAGTTTGCAAGGAACGCCACCTCAAAGTGATCCTCGAAACAGGTGCACTAAAGAGCGCTTCCAACATCAAGAAAGCCTCTATCCTATCCATGTATTCGGGCGCAGATTTCATCAAGACTTCCACCGGTAAGCAACAGCCTGCCGCTACTCCGGAAGCCGCTTACGTGATGTGTGAAGCCATCAAAGAATACCACCAGAAGACCGGAATCAAGATTGGATTCAAACCGGCAGGTGGCATCAATACCGTTAATGATGCGATTATTTACTACACGATTGTAAAAGAATTATTGGGTGAAGAATGGCTGGATAATCAACTATTCCGCCTGGGAACCAGCCGCTTAGCTAATCTCCTTCTTTCTGACATCAAAGGGGAAGAAATCAAGTTCTTCTAAGCTAAAGGCTACATTAGCAATCAAATACGCCTTACCGCGCGGCTCCCGTACTCCGGGAACCGACGCGGTATTTTTTATTTAAGAAAATCTAAAGATAGTTACAGGAGAATTCAGAAAAATACTTATCTTTGTAAAAGGTTTAGCGATG
>DXOJ01000056.1 GCA_019412865.1 Bacteroides sp.
AGGAAACTTTAGATAAAGGATTATCTAAAACCAAAGAGAGCGTATTCAGTAAAATAGCTCGTGCTGTGGCTGGCAAGTCAAAAGTAGACGATGAAGTATTAGATAATCTGGAAGAAGTGCTGATTACATCTGACGTCGGTGTAGAAACAACTTTAAATATTATCAAGCGCATCGAAAAACGTGCTGCTGCAGATAAGTATGTAAATACTCAGGAACTGAATCTTATATTACGTGACGAAATAGCAGCTCTGCTTACTGAAAATAATTCGGATGATGTAGCTGATTTCGACATACCCATCGCAAGAAAGCCTTATGTCATTATGGTTGTGGGAGTAAATGGGGTAGGTAAAACTACGACTATTGGCAAACTAGCTTATCAATTCAAGAAAGCAGGTAAATCCGTTTATCTGGGAGCCGCCGACACTTTCCGCGCTGCAGCTGTGGAACAGCTAATGATTTGGGGAGAACGGGTAGGAGTTCCCGTAGTCAAACAGAAAATGGGAGCGGATCCCGCATCTGTAGCTTATGACACCCTTAGTTCGGCCGTTGCCAATAACGCAGATGTGGTTATTATTGATACAGCCGGTCGTCTGCACAATAAGGTAGGCTTAATGAACGAGTTGACCAAAATTAAGAATGTGATGAAAAAGGTAGTGCCTGATGCACCGGATGAAGTTTTATTGGTACTGGACGGTTCCACCGGACAAAATGCATTTGAGCAAGCCAAACAATTTACTTTGGCGACGGAAGTTACCGCTATGGCCATCACTAAGCTTGATGGAACCGCTAAAGGTGGTGTTGTGATTGGTATTTCCGATCAATTCAAGATTCCTGTTAAGTATATCGGACTAGGCGAAGGCATGGAAGACCTGCAGGTATTCCGTAAAAATGAATTCGTTGATTCCTTGTTTGGAGAAAATGCATGAAAAGAAAAACAATAGATATTATTACTTTAGGATGTTCTAAAAATCTGGTTGACTCCGAGCAGCTAATGCGCCAATTGGAGGAAGTCGGATACAGCGTAACTCATGACACTGAAAATCCGCAAGGAGAAATTGCGGTAATCAATACATGTGGTTTCATTGGTGATGCCAAAGAAGAATCCATAAATATGATTCTGGAGTTCGCTGAAAGAAAGGAAGAAGGGGATTTAAAGAAACTTTTCGTGATGGGTTGTCTTTCCGAACGCTATCTCAAGGAATTAGCTGTTGAGATACCACAGGTAGATAAGTTTTATGGGAAGTTTAATTGGAAGGAGCTTTTACAGGACTTGGGAAAGGTCTATCACGATGAATTATATATCGAACGGACATTGACAACTCCCCAGCATTATGCTTACCTGAAAATTTCAGAAGGATGTGATCGTAAATGTTCTTATTGTGCTATCCCTATTATTACAGGACACCATATTTCCAAACCAATGGAAGAAATTCTGGACGAAGTACGATACCTGGTATCGCAAGGCGTGAAAGAATTTCAGGTAATCGCACAGGAATTGACTTATTACGGCATAGACCGGTATAAGAAACAAATGCTTCCGGAATTGATTGAGTGTATTTCTGATATACCCGGGGTGGAATGGATTCGCCTGCATTATGCCTATCCAGCACATTTCCCAACAGATTTATTCCGGGTTATGCGCGAACGTGACAATGTATGTAAATACATGGACATTGCCCTTCAGCACATCAGTGACAATATGTTGAAGTTAATGCGCCGACAAGTGAGCAAAGAGGATACTTACCAATTGATCGAACAATTCCGCAGAGAAGTGCCGGGCATTCACCTGAGGACGACTTTAATGGTAGGACATCCCGGAGAAACCGAGGAAGACTTCGAGGATCTCAAAGAATTTGTACGTAAAGTACGTTTTGATCGAATGGGTGCTTTCGCATATTCCGAAGAAGAAGGGACTTATGCTGCAGAAACATACGAAGATTCTATTCCACAAGAGGTTAAACAAGCCCGACTTGATGAATTGATGGATATCCAGCAAGGTATTTCGGCAGAGTTAAGTGCAGAAAAGATCGGTAAACAGATGAAAGTGATCATCGATCGTCTGGAAGGAGATTATTATATCGGACGGACAGAATTTGATTCACCGGAAGTAGATCCGGAAGTATTGATTGATCGTTCAGAGAGAGAACTTAAGATCGGACAGTTTTATCAGGTAGAAGTGGTGAATGCGGACGATTTTGATTTATATGCAAAGATTATAAATGACTATGAATAATAAGGAATTTACATCCGAACTAGCGGAAAGATTGGGATACACAATCAAGGATACTTCCGAATTGATGAATTCTTTGTTGTCCAGTATGACACAAGAATTGGAAGAAGGTAATGTGATTGCAATTCAAGGATTCGGTTCTTTTGAAGTGAAAAAGAAAGCGGAACGGATTTCAATCAACCCGGCAAGCAAACAACGCATGCTGGTTCCACCTAAATTGGTATTATCGTATAGACCTAGCAATACATTGAAAGATAAGTTTAAATAAATATTTCCCGTTATGAATGAAAGACTAACAATTCAAGACCTTACTGACTTATTGGCAGCCAAACATAGCATGACCAAGAAAGACGCCGAAGCGTTTGTTAAAGAGTTTTTCCTCTTGATAGAACAAGCCTTGGAGAACGAAAAGACTGTAAAAATCAAAGGATTGGGAACTTTCAAACTTATTGATGTAGATAGCCGGGAAAGTGTCAATGTCAA
>DXOJ01000560.1 GCA_019412865.1 Bacteroides sp.
ATAAGAGACAGGATTTATTATTGGTAATGACTGTATGTTTTCTAAAGAAATAAGAGTTTATGCAACTGACGGGCATGCAATATATTCTATTGACAAAAATAAAGTTTTAAATATTGGAAATATTATAACAATAGGAAACCATGTATGGATAGGTAGATGTGTAAATCTATTAAAAGGGACAAAAATTAATGACAACAGTATTGTTGGTTTTGGAGCTGTTGTTACAGGAAATATTGATGAATCAAATGTAGTTATTGCAGGTTTTCCTGCTAAAGTAATAAAAACAGGCGTAAATTGGTCGAGATTAACTCCTGAAGAATATGAAAGAGTTCATCCCCCTTTTAATGAAAATATGATGAGAATGGAATAAACTATGCAATATTGTATTGTAGGCGCTGGTTTCTGGGGCGCAACAATCGCCGAGCGTATTACCTCGGTTATGAAACAGCCTGTTATGGTTATAGATAAGCGCGACCATATCGGAGGCAATTGCCACTCTTCACTGGATGAGGAAACGGGCATTGAGTGCCACCGTTATGGTTCGCATATTTTTCATACCTCGTTGCCACAAGTGTGGGAGTATATCAATCGGTTCGGGAAATTCACTAGCTACCAGCACAAGGTGTTCATCACCCATGAGGGCAAGGTTTATACCATGCCTATCAATCTGAGCACTATCAACGCTTTTTATGGTAGAAATTTCCGTCCAGCCGAAGCGGAGACGTTTCTAGAAGCGGAGATCGCGCGTAACTTCATAGAATATCCGAAAAATCTTGAAGAAAAGGCTATATCTCTTATTGGCCGTCCGCTATATGAAGCCTTCATTAGAGGCTATACGCACAAGCAATGGGAACACGATCCTCGTGAACTTCCGGCGTCTATCATCAGTCGCCTGCCTTTCCGTACAAATTATAATAACAGCTATTTCAATGATACTTGGCAAGGCGTGCCGAAAGACGGTTATTTCAATATATTCAATAAGATGCTCGAAAATCCTCTCATTGTTCTTAAATTGAACTGTGACTATGAAAGCATCAGATCGCAGCTCCCCTCCGATTGCATAGTTATTTATACCGGTCTGCCTGACAGGTTCTTTGGATATAAGTTTGGCAAATTGGAATGGCGGTCCCTGCATTTTGAATGGGAAAGCCTTCCCGTACGAGATTACCAAGGAACGGCCGTGATGAATTTTGCCGATGTGGATGTGCCGTACACACGAGTTCACGAATTTAAGCACTATCACCCGGAACGGGCCAAGACCTTTGCATTGAATATGACGGTTGTTTGTCGTGAGTACTCCCAAACGTATAGACAGGGATGCGAGGCCTATTATCCTATCAACAATGCGCGTAACAACGAATTGTACGCGAAGTATGCTGAAGAAGCGGCACAAACGCCGAATCTTATTCTTGGTGGGCGGCTTGGGGCCTATCGGTACTGGGATATGGACAAGGCCATTGCCGATGCCCTGAATGTGTTTGAAACAAAGATTCTTCCCCATAGAGGATAGAAAGATGGACATTGCCGTTGCCGGAACCGGTTATGTGGGCTTGAGTCTTGCCGTGTTGCTTGCCCAGAACAACAGCGTAAAGGCGGTGGATATCGTTCCCGATAGGGCAGAGCTCATTAATCAGGGGAAGTCTCCTTTTGCAGATAAGGAGATTGAAGAATATCTGGCTGAGAAGCCCCTTGATCTAGTCGCAACCACGGATGGGAAATCAGCCTACCGTGACGCCGAATTTATTATCGTTGCCACCCCCACCAATTACGATGAGAAGAGGAATTACTTTGACACATCATCGATTGATGCCGTTTTGGAACTGGTGGAAAAAGTCAATTCTTCTGCTACCGTAGTCATCAAGTCCACGGTTCCGGTAGGTTATCTTTCCTCCGTGATGTCGCAGTATCGGATTCCGAATATTCTTTTTTCCCCGGAGTTCTTGCGTGAGGGGAGAGCTCTCTACGATAATCTTCACCCGTCCCGCATCATCGTGGGTACCCCGAAGAACTGTTCGCCTGAATTGCGCCAAAGGGCGGAACATTTCGCATCTCTTCTTCAGGAAGGGGCGATGGATAAGGAGGTCCCCACGCTTATGGTGGACTCTACCGAAGCTGAATCCATCAAACTTTTCGCCAATACCTATCTCGCTCTGCGTGTAGCCTTTTTCAATGAGTTGGATACATACGCAGAACTGCACGGCCTGGATACCGAGCAGATCATTAGAGGAGTAGGGCTCGATCCCCGCATCGGTTCGCACTATAACAATCCTTCCTTCGGTTATGGGGGCTACTGCCTTCCTAAGGATACCCGTCAGTTGCTGGCCAATTATCAAGATACGCCCAATGATATCATTGCAGCCATCGTTGCGGCGAATAATACACGAAAGGACTTTGTCACACATCAGATACTCACCCATAACCCGAGACTGGTGGGAGTGTATCGCCTGACCATGAAAGTTGGCAGTGACAATTTTCGGCAGTCCGCCATTCAGGATGTGATGCATCGTCTCAGTATAGCTGGAGTGAAAATTATTGTTTACGAGCCTACATTAAGAGAAGATAGTTTTGATGGAATCACTGTTGTCCATGATCTGAAGGCATTCAAGAGCATGTCTGACGTGATTGTGGCTAATCGCATGGCAGATGAACTCTATGATTGTATAGATAAAGTTTATACAAGAGATTTATTTGGCAGGGATTAACTCATCAAAAATACAGAAAAAATAGATTGAATAAAAATCAGTCCTGCTGTTTCACTATGTTCTGTCACTAAATAATTCTAAGGAATAAAGTCTATCATGGATGGAATATTTCTGAGATCAACAGCAGAGGCTATAGGAAAATGATATGGATAAATTTTTGCAGGAATGGCGGAAAAGATGCATGTTTTTTCACCTTCTCCCATGCCCTTTTCAGTATCTCGTACCTTTCCATATTTCTCGGTGAGGCAGTTCAGTTTACCAGGAAGATAAAGGGAAATACCGTACCGTTCACTATTGTCGGCTGGGGCCACAAACCTACGGCTGATAAAGCCCGTGATTATGCGGCAAAGCATGACCTTCCGTATATCGCGCTTGAAGACGGCTTCCTGCGCTCCCTTGATCTTGGATGCAAGGGGGCGCAGCCTCTTTCCCTTGTAGTTGACCATACCGGCATTTACTACGATGCCACTGAGCCATCCGATTTGGAGAATCTGCTGAACGGCTCCGGATGGGATTCGGAAGGGCAGTTGCAGTCCGCCCAGCATGCCATTGAAGCTATCAAGCGTCACGATCTGAGCAAGTATAATCATGCGCCGCGTGCTGCTGAAAGATTGCTTGGTGATGCTTCGTGCCCGCGTGTTCTTATCCTTGATCAGACAAAGGGGGATACCAGCGTTACGCTTGGCCGTGCCGATGCTGAAAGTTTCACAGCTATGCTGGACGATGCGCAGATGCGGTTTCCCAACGCCCGTTTGTTCGTCAAGACGCATCCCGATGTGCTTGCGGGGAAAAAGCAGGGCTATCTGACCGAGGCGGCGAAGCGAAGAGGCATTGCGATCATCGCACAGGATGTTTCGCCGCTTTCCCTTCTTGCTCAAGCTGATGTTGTATACACAGTCACCTCCCAGATGGGCTTTGAGGCCTTGCTGCTTGGTAAGGAAGTGCACTGTTTCGGCATGCCGTTCTATGCGGGATGGGGAGCAACCCATGATCGGCTGACTTGTCCGAGACGGATAAAACGCCGCACGGCGGAAGAGATCTTTGCCGCGGCGTATATGTTGTATGCGCGTTATGTAAATCCTGTGACCGCCAAGCGTTGTGACATTCATGAAACCATTCGGCTCTTGGCTGCCCAACGTTTTCAGAATGAGCGGAATAAGGGGTTCCACGCATGTGTTGGCTTTTCCAGATGGAAACGTCCTCATGCCCGGGCCTTTTTGCAATCGACCACGGGAACCATCCGTTTTTTTTCTGATTGGTGGAAAGCCATCAAATGGGCGCAAGCAAACGGCGGCGATGTCGTGGTATGGGCGTCCAAATGCACAATAGGACTTGAGAGTTCCTGCCAGACTATGGGCGTCCGGCTGATACGCATGGAGGACGGCTTCATCCGTTCGGTGGGGTTGGGTTCCGATTTTAATTGGCCGTATTCGTTGGTGCTGGATGAGAAGGGCATCTACTATGATCCATCCCGCCCGAGTGGGCTGGAAGACATTTTGAATACCTTGCCAAAACATCCGGAGCGGGCCGAATTGTGCAGCAGGGCTTCCGCCTTGCGTGGTTTTATCGTCGAGAAGGGAATTACCAAATACAACACGGGTGTTGACGCAGTAACCCGTGGTGATTTTTCTGCAAAGGGCCGTTTGCTTCTTGTCCCCGGACAGGTGGAGGACGACGCTTCCGTGCGGCTGGGAGGATGCGGGCTGTTTTCCAATGTGGATTTGCTCAAGGCCGTGCGGGAACGCCATCCGGATGCTTTCATCATCTATAAGCCGCATCCTGACGTGGAAAGCCGGAACCGGAAAGGGCGCATACCCGATGAAGAGGCGTTACGGTACGCGGATCGTGTTGTCCGCAACGTGCGTATGGATGTCCTGCTTGGCATCGTCGACGAAGTGCACACGCTCACGTCGCTTACGGGATTCGAGGCATTGCTGAGGGGAATAGAGGTCCACACT
>DXOJ01000561.1 GCA_019412865.1 Bacteroides sp.
AATCCCAATAAATATAAATAAGAATGGAAGAAGCTAGAAAAAAGAAATGGGCTAGTATTGCACTGGTTATCGGAGCTATTGGTTTTATCATTATTGTGATTTACTTTACAGTTATTTCAAGTCTCAACATGTAAAACAGATCATTATGGCATTGAAAAATTAAAGCTTGGACATTTCGTTTGAATCTGTCCAAGCTTGTTTTTTTATGATTCCGGATGATTGACCTGCCTTATGGTAACGCTTTCTCTTTAGCTTCTTGAAACCTGAAGTCCCTTATCAGAAAGAGTCATTTCTACAAAACGAGCATGGGAATTAGGGGCTTGTTCCGTTAGTATCCGTCGGATTTGTCCGGCTGCCTGCGGGTCTTTTGCTACCATATATAGATACCCCCCGCCACCTGCACCGGGGAGTTTGTATCCCAGGGTATAATCCTTAATTTTCTCAATAATGGCTGCTACTGCCGGTGGATTGGTTCCGCAATCTAATGCCTGATTCTGTATCCAGGTTTTGCCGACCAAACGACCGAAACTTTCGAAATTACTACGTAAAATAGCTTCACTCATATCCATTGCATGAGCTTTCATTTCGGCCAGCAAACTTAGATGTGGACCGGAATTGAGGAACATGGAACTGACAATCTCTGCCAAAATACTTTTAGCAGTACGAGTAATTCCCGTATAATATAACAGATGACAGTCGCGGTAATCAGGATGAACAAAGAGCTGATCGGGTAACCAGCGTACTAACGGATTCTGTTCGAAACCTGCTTCAGATTGAAGCAACTTAATACCGGAAAAGACACCGCCATATTGGTCTTGCCAACCTCCCCCTGTGGTCAGGAGCTGTTCTAATACTAATGTGTAACTGCATATATCATTTTTATCCCAAGCCAGTCCGCAGAAATCATTGATTGCTCCGAGCACGGTAGATGCCAGTATGGAACTGGTTCCCAAGCCAGAGCCTGCGGGAATAGCAGCCAGTAGAGTAATTTCGATTCCTGAACCGAAATCTTCCAGCTGTTTAGCTAAAGAAGGATAAGATTCCGTAGAGAATGCCGGTGCAAAGCCCGCCAATGTAAGGGCGGCTTTCGGGATAGAGAATGGAGAACCTACCTTTTTATAATCTTGCAGTTCCTCGTAATTCCTTATCACTTCCATTGCACCCATGTCGATAGAGCGAAGAGTGATGTGATATTCCTTGCAAGGTTTCACATATACTTGTAGCGGCGGTTGGCCGTTCAGCTCGATAGCAAGATTTACAACACTTCCTCCTGAATAAAGAGAGTAGGGAGGTGTGTCTGTCCATCCTCCGGCCACATCAATACGCACAGGACTGCGTCCCCATACGATTTGGTCGGAATAAACATTGAGTATGGGATGACTTTTACGTTCGCTCATTATCCCCAATAAACCGTCGCGAAGCAGTTGAAAAGCTGCCTGTTCCTCTTTGGCACAATCCTTGTTTTCACGTAGTTTCATGATACGTGCACGAAGCATCCGGTTGTGTATCCGTAACATGGGGGCGGCATCTTCTTTCAATACGTCAGGCATATCTAAATTGAAACGTACAAATTCATTTGCGGCATCCAGCAAATCAAGTTGATAGAACACACTCTTCTCATAATTGGCTGCCAGTCCTTTCCAGTTCTCCTTGCGGAAAGCATTGCGTTGTTCGTAAAGACGCTTGAGGTTGGCGCTTGCGGATATTTCGTCTGCAGAAACTTTCTCTGCTTTCAACCAAAGTTTTTTCCCTTCTTCCAGTCGTGGTTCCGAGGTCATCCAGCGTACTAATATGCCTAAATCTTCCACAGAAGCTACTTTAGGGAAGATGGATGCCGATTGTAAATCATCTGTACGCCCTTTTATATCCTCCCAGGTAATTCCTCTATCTTCCATCCAACGGGTAAAAGGAATATTAAGATAAGTAGTCGTTATTTTGTCCAACGCTCCTTTGAATACATCATCCAATCCATACGGACGCGCAACAAACTCATTCTCACCGATAGGAATAATGTCGATGCAAACCCCATCCGGCAAATTGATGCTCCACTGATTTTCAGGAACTCCTGTAATAATCTGGCGGGAACCTAATTTCCATTCCTTTCCCACATGGCTATTCTCAATCCATAAATTGGCGTTGTCGGCAGAAAGAGAAATTTGTGTGATGGAATTCTGTATAAAGATAGCCGGATTCGGCTTTACTTTCCGGTGCATGATTCTTCTTTGGTCCCGTACCTTATCCTGTATGGCTAAAGTAGAAGAAATCAGTTCGTGACTTGTGCCGTAATGATAGAATTCTCCACCCGGCAACGGCAATATAGCTACGGACAACTGATTGATTTCTTCATCTTCCGTTTTAGGATGCTCTCCCAAAGCCAAACCATAGTCCGAGTATAAGTCATAATAAGTAATATCCTTCGTACCTTCTTTCAACGACCGTTTCATCAATACTTCTATGGCGCGGTCACTCAAAATCCAGATACCGATATCCATCAGGAAAAGATGAGTTTTCGACAATCCTTCCAACTCTTCCAGAGAAGGTTTCTGCAACATGAAGTCGAGCACCTCCGGTTTTTTCCGGTCGGAAACAAACACGCCATGATGAGTTGCCAATGACGGATTCACCCACAGCCCGTAGCATACTACGTCTGCGTTCGGAATATCCTGAAGCGGTTTTTCCGAACGGATATATACATCTCCGCTAGCAATCAGCGTATTCAGACCGGCCGGAGCCTGATTCATAATCCTTTCATAGAGCGGGAGCTGCAATGATAACAGATTCTGTCCCAGCTTTTGTCCTCTTTCCCAACTGAAGATCGGGATAGGAGTTAATATTTTGCCGGAAGGGCCGTAGCTGGGTAGCCGACGGCTTTGTCCGCCTGCATGGAGCAATATTTTTTTTTCGTGTCCTATCCAGTTGCTGAAAGACTCTTGTGGAGCGAATGCCTGATGGCAAGCTTGCAATAACCATGTGGTTCCGCCGCCGGAGCCTAGTTTGCTCCCTATGGGGTCTGATGTACAAAACCAATCGGTATGGTTAACTTCTTCCAGTTCGTGGAAGCAATGGATCAAATTGGGTGGTAAAGATAATAACTTTTGCATAGTAGAATCTGCGTTGGCTTAGATAGAATCTAAGCGAATTAAACTCCCGTAAAAATACTATTTATATTCCTGCTTTTCAATATTTTTCTTCTGTTTTGAAGAATAAATTTTCTTTTCAGCTTTTAGATGTCATTTTCAGTCATCATGTCCCAGGTGTCATTAAGTGCCTGCATGGATGGAAATAATAAATCAGCCCCGGCATCCAGCAACACTTGCCCGTTCAAAGGACCCGTATTGACTGCTATGGTGAAAATACCCGCGTTGTGTCCGGCTTCCACTCCTAACGGAGCGTTTTCTACTACAACCGCTTCATCCGCTTTGATCCCTCCTTTTTTCAAAGCCATCAAATACGGCTCGGGATTGGGTTTGCCATATTTTACATCGAACGCTGTAACCATCAGTTCTTTGTGAAACATTCCCGGATAGTGGTGTTCCAGCCGTTCGAGCAGGGATAACTGACCGGAGCCGGTGACCACCATCGGAATCAGCCCGTCCTTCTTCACTTTTTGCAGTAACTCCCATGCACCGGGCATAGGCTTTGCTTCGGGATATGAATTGAACAAAACACTTTTCTCCTGATAGATACTTTCTATCTCCTCCTGTGTGGCTTCTCTACCCAATTCACGTTGAAAAACAATATTGATTGTAGAGGCTCCTGTCCGTCCTTCATGCATATATGCTTCTTCGCGACTAAGAGTGAGCCCATGAGATTTCATTACTTTATGCCAGGCTTCCGAATGATAAGGCATAGAGTCAAAGAGTACGCCGTCCATGTCAAACAGGACGGCTTTCAGTTTCTTTTTCATACTTTGTACGTTGCGGAATCTTTTTAAGATGATATTTTATTTTTTATGAGCATTTTCTTCAGATCAGACACGGGAATAACTACATCGTATTGTTTCCCGGAATCCTTGCCGATATATCTGTAGGTAATATTTTTATTGTTCTCCACGCAGGTTTTTATGAATATCTGGGTGGCAGGATCGGTCTGACTTGCTAGCGTTGACACAATACCCTCTTTCACTTCAGCTGCGTTTTCTTCAATCTGGCTGATAGGACACAACTCTTCGTCCACACTGCATATATAAACAACCGATTCACCTATGATTTCGATTTTTTCGACAACGACTTCTTCACTGGCCTGCATTGGAAATTGCAGATTCGCCATTTTCAGTTGCGCTTCAAGCTTTGTCTGTCCGCTTTGTGCCGGGTCGGCATTTGTATTGATAACCTCTTTCAATTCTTCGGCAGTAAGTTCGCAAACCGCTTGTTCGCCCGACTTATTCCCTACAAATATCATGTGTAATCCGGAATTACACTTAGCCATCAATTTCAGCATTTCCTTTACATCAGCAGCCGGATTCTGAAACATCATTTTGATAGATGATTTCATGCTTTCCGGATTATCTTTCAAAATCTTAATATTGGTAATTTCCTCGTTCATGTTGAGAGTGTACACTACGTTATCCCCGTCGTAGATGATACTGGTAATATTGCCGACTTCTCCCATGTCCAGCGGACACTGTTTGTTGGCTATCCCGATTACAGTTTTGAGTTTGGCTTCCTGACAACCGGTCATGACTATCATTAGCAATGATACGCTACATAGTAGCATGAGTCCACTGGACTTCTTTAATAAATTTCCTGCCATTCTATTTGTTTTTTAAGTTTGATTCGCTTCATCTACAACTGTATACGAGGCAAAGATAACGATAAAAAATGAGAGATAAGTTAGAAAGGGAAGATAGTTGCAAATGACGCTCCCAAGCGATTAACTACATAATTATTTGCTGTTTAGAAGAATATGTGTATTTTTGTAACGTTATAAACTCGACGATAGCATGAAAAAGAGAGTATTATTGTTGCTACCATTGTTTTTAGGCGCCTGCTCTGATAGTGGGGAAAGTCCTGTTATCAAGATAGAAAAGCTTTATGCGAAGATCGAATCGGACGGTGAAAATACCAGTTCCGATGAAAAAGACTATGCGAATCAGAGGGAGGAACTGCCCGCCTTGAAAGTGGGAGATGAAGTGAAAGCCTTTCTGCTTTTGGATGGAAATGGGGCAGAACTGAAAACCTTTAAACTTCAGAATGACGATGAAGTGGATACCAAACTCTTTTATGAGCAAACAGAAGTATCTACAGAGGGAAATCTGACAGATGTGGAAAAAGGACAGCTTCGTTTTAAGGATGGGGTGTCAAAAGCCAAAATTATGGTGATTGCGACCATTAAACAGGTAGATAAGAACGGTGATGTGAAATTAGAGTTCTATCTTTCTTCCAAAGCCGAATGTGAAGGAGCACAGGAAGAAATCGGTTTGAAGACGAAAGTGGAAGATGAGAAGTAGAAGTGGTGAGCAGTAAACGGTACAACGGGCAATAAGCGGTACAATCGGAAACTGCAATCAATTGAATATAATAATGAACGGTGAACAAATCCATGCATATAGCATAGTTGTTCACCGTTCATTGTTTATAGTTTACCGTTTATAAAACGTTCTTGATTTATAGTTTTGCACGGATTGCTTTGGATTCTTCTTCATAACCCGGTTTGTCCAGCAAGGCAAACATATTCTTTTTGTATGCTTCCACACCCGGTTGGTTGAATGGGTTCACGCCCAGCAAATAACCGCTGATACCACAAGCCTTTTCGAAGAAATAGAGCAGACCACCAATGTTGTATTCGCTCAATTCCGGAAGTACGATGCGCATATTAGGTACGCCACCGTCTACGTGAGCCAGCTGAGTTCCCAGTTCGGCCATTTTGTTCACTTCGTCCA
>DXOJ01000562.1:0-1221 GCA_019412865.1 Bacteroides sp.
GAAAATATATGAAATTTATCGTTTCAAGTACTGCTCTTTCCAGCCATTTACAGGCCATCAGCCGTGTGATTAATTCAAAAAATGCGCTGCCAATTCTCGATTGTTTCCTCTTCGAATTGGAAGACGGAACATTGTCTGTGACTGTATCCGACAGTGAAACAACGATGGTGACTACCGTAGAAGTGAATGAAAGCGATACGAACGGGCGTTTTGCCGTAGTAGCGAAAACATTGCTTGATGCACTGAAAGAAATCCCGGAACAACCACTTACATTTGAAATCAATCCGGATAATTATGAAATAACAGTGCAGTACCAGAACGGAAAATACAGCCTGATGGGGCAGAATGCGGATGAATTCCCGCAATCGGCTACACTGGGTGATAATGCAGTCCGTGTAGAAATGGAGGCAAGTGTACTTCTGGGAGGTATCAACCGTTCGGTGTTTGCTACTGCCGATGACGAACTTCGTCCGGTGATGAACGGTATTTATTTCGATATTACCACAGAAGACATCACAATGGTTGCTTCAGACGGTCATAAACTGGTACGTTGCAAGACATTGGCAGCCAAAGGTAACGAGCGTGCAGCCTTTATCCTTCCAAAGAAACCGGCTACTTTGCTTAAGAATCTTTTGCCGAAAGAACAAGGCACAGTGACGATCGAATTCGATGAACGCAATGCTGTATTCATGCTCGAAAGCTACCGGATGGTTTGCCGCCTGATTGAAGGACGTTACCCGAACTACAACTCGGTAATTCCGCAGAACAACCCGCACAAAGTGACCGTAGACCGTCAACAGTTGGTAGGAGCTTTGCGTCGTGTGTCTATTTTCTCGTCGCAGGCAAGCAGTTTGATTAAACTCCGTATGCAGGAAAACCAGATTGTGATTTCCGCACAAGATATTGACTTCTCTACTTCTGCCGAAGAAACACAAGTTTGCCAGTATGCAGGTGCAGCAATGAGCATCGGTTTCAAATCGACATTCCTCATCGATATCCTGAACAATATTTCAGCAGACGAAGTAGTCATCGAACTCGCAGATCCTTCACGTGCCGGAGTAATCATCCCGGTAGAGCAGGAAGAAAACGAAGACCTGCTGATGCTGCTGATGCCGATGATGCTAAATGATTAATAGTAATCACCGCAAAATAACACAGAGTTCTACAGAGCAATAAATACATAAAACACTCTGTGGAACTCTGTGTTACTCTGTGGTGGAA
>DXOJ01000562.1:1231-4948 GCA_019412865.1 Bacteroides sp.
TTTGATTTAGAAACAACTGGAACCAATATCAACACAGACCGAATTGTTGAAATCTGCTATCTGAAAGTATATCCGAATGGAAATGAAGAAGCAAAAACATTACGTATCAACCCTGAAATGCATATCCCGGAAGCATCTTCTGCTATACATGGTATTTATGATGCCGATGTAGTCGATTGCCCTACTTTCAAAGAAGTGGCGAAGAACATAGCCAGGGACATTGAAGGTTGCGATTTGGCAGGATTTAATTCCAATCGTTTTGATATTCCTGTCCTTGCCGAAGAGTTCCTTCGCGCCGGAGTGGACATTGATATGACGAAACGCAAATTTGTAGACGTGCAGGTGATCTTCCACAAAATGGAACAACGCACCCTGTCTGCTGCGTACAAATTCTATTGCGACAAAAATCTGGAAGATGCACACACTGCCGAAGCAGATACACGGGCCACTTACGAAGTGCTGAAAGCACAACTCGACCGTTACTCCGATCTTCAGAATGATATTGCGTTCCTGGCAGATTATTCAAGTTTCAGCAAGAATGTAGACTTTGCCGGACGCATGGTGTACGATGATAATGGGGTGGAAGTGTTCAACTTCGGAAAATATAAAGGAATGTCTGTAGCCGAGGTTTTGAAGAAAGATCCCGGATATTACAGTTGGATTTTGAATAGTGATTTCACGTTGAACACTAAGGCGGCATTGACAAAAATCCGTTTGCGTGAAATGAGTAATTTGATTACAAAATAATGCTAAAAGGAAAAAAAATAATTCTTGGAATTACCGGCAGTATTGCCGCGTACAAGGCGTGCTATATCATTCGCGGACTGATAAAACAGGGAGCGGAAGTGCAAGTCGTAATTACTCCGGCGGGAAAAGAATTTATTACTCCCATCACTCTTTCGGCTTTGACCAGCAAACCGGTCATCAGTGAGTTTTTTGCCCAGCGTGACGGAACGTGGAATAGCCACGTCGATCTCGGATTGTGGGCGGATGCTGTATTGATTGCACCTGCCACTGCCTCTACTATCGGTAAAATGGCCAATGGAATAGCCGACAATATGCTCATAACAACTTATCTTTCGGCAAAAGCTCCCGTGTTTGTTGCTCCGGCAATGGATCTCGATATGTTTGCCCATCCTGCCACCCAGAAAAATCTGGATATCCTGCGTTCTTACGGTAATCACATTATCGAGCCGGGAACAGGAGAATTAGCCAGCCACTTGGTAGGAAAGGGACGTATGGAAGAGCCGGAAAACATCATCCGGGTATTGGATGAATTCTTCGCTTCGAGTGATGAACTATCCGGAAAGAAAGTGATGATTACAGCTGGACCTACTTACGAAAAAATTGACCCGGTGCGTTTCATAGGCAATTATTCTTCCGGAAAGATGGGATTTGCGTTGGCAGAAGAATGTGCCCGTCGCGGAGCGCAGGTGACATTGATAACAGGTCCTGTGCAGCTCAAAACGAAACATTCCCGTATCCGGCGTGTAGATGTGGAATCAGCAGAAGAAATGTATGCGGCTTCACAGATCTATTTTCCAGATGCTGATGCAGGTATTCTTTGTGCGGCAGTAGCCGACTACCGTCCGGAAACAGTGGCCGACAAGAAGATTAAGCGGGAGAAAGAAGAGGAACTAACCCTCCATCTTCAGGCAACACAAGACATCGCTGCCAATTTAGGAGCACTGAAAGGGAAAAATCAGTTATTGGTTGGCTTTGCCCTCGAAACCAATAATGAGCAGCAGAATGCCGAAGGAAAGCTCGAACGCAAAAACTTCGACTTTATTGTGCTCAATTCGTTGAATGATGCTGGAGCCGGTTTTCGTCATGATACTAATAAAATAAGTATCATCGACAGGAAAGGTCGTACAGACTATCCTCTGAAGCCGAAGACGGAAGTAGCCCAAGACATCATCGACCGTCTGGTAGCCACCCTGTCTCCCGGTTTTTAATTTTTAATCTTTAATTAAAATAGAAGGTGTTACGTTCACTATACATTCAGAATTACGCATTGATAGAAAAACTGGATATCAGTTTTGAAACAGGCTTTTCCGTTATAACAGGTGAAACGGGAGCCGGAAAATCAATTATTCTGGGAGCTATCGGACTCCTGTTAGGACAGCGTGCCGATGTGAAAGCGATTCGCCACGGAGCTTCCAAATGTATCATAGAGGCACGTTTCGATATATCTGCCTATGGTATGCGTCCGTTTTTCGAAGAAAACGAGTTGGAATATGATGAAGAGTGCATTTTGCGTCGTGAAGTGCAGTCTTCCGGTAAGAGCCGGGCATTCATCAACGATACTCCTGCTTCGTTGGCACAAGTGAAAGAGCTGGGCGAACAGCTGATAGATGTACATTCGCAACATCAGAATCTGCTGCTTAATAAAGAAGGATTTCAGTTGAATGTGCTTGATATTCTGGCGCATAATGACGCTGCATTGGCGAAATATCATCTGTGTTATAACGAATGGAAACAGACAGATCGCGAACTCGCTGAATTAGTGTCACTGGCAGAGAACAGTCGCTCCGATGAAGATTATATCCGCTTCCAACTCGAACAGCTCGAAGAAGCCTGTTTGGTGGAAGGCGAACAGGAAGAACTGGAGCAGGAAGCTGAAACATTAAGTCATGCAGAAGAGATAAAAGCCGGACTTTACCGGGTGGAGCAGTCGTTTGCTTCGGATGAAGGTGGCTTGCTTTCTTATCTGAAAGACAGTCTGAATACACTGAATAATCTGCAAAGAGTATATCAGCCGGCCAAGGAACTTACCGAACGTATGGAGAGCGCTTATATCGAACTGAAAGATATTTCGCACGAAGTCTCTTTACAAAGTGACTCCGTTGAATTCAATCCAGTCCGTCTGGACGAAGTGAATGAACGGTTGAATCTGATTTATTCCTTACAGCAGAAACATCGGGTACAAACCCTTGATGAATTGATAGCGCTAACGGATGAATACCGCAGCAAATTGTCGGACATCACTTCCTATGATGAGCGTATCGCCGAACTGACTGCTCGCAAAGAGGAACAATATAAACAAGTGAAACAACAGGCAGAAGTGCTGACCAAAGCCCGTACGAAAGCTGCTCGTGAAGTAGAAAAACAGCTGGCTGCCCGGTTGATTCCATTAGGAATGCCGAATGTTCGTTTCCAGATAGAAATGGGACTGAAGAAAGAGCCGGGATTGCAAGGAGAAGATACAGTCAACTTCCTGTTTTCCGCCAATAAGAACGGCACCTTGCAGAATATCTCTTCTGTAGCTTCAGGAGGTGAAATCGCCCGTGTCATGCTTTCTATCAAGGCGATGATTGCCGGAGCCGTCAAGCTGCCGACTATCGTATTTGATGAAATAGATACCGGAGTCTCCGGTGAAATAGCCGACCGTATGGCGGACATGATGCAGGAGATGGGCGACCGCAACCGTCAGGTAATCAGTATCACCCACCTGCCGCAGATTGCTGCCCGTGGGCGTGCTCATTATAAGGTATACAAGAAAGATAGCGATACGGAAACCAACAGCCATATCCGCCGTCTCACTGACGAAGAACGGGTAGAGGAAATAGCTCACATGCTTAGTGGTGCCACTCTGACCGAAGCTGCCCTTAGCAATGCCAAATCCCTGCTTGCCCGTAACTGATAAATAGTGAATAGTAAATAATGCGAATCAGTATTTGATTCCTTAGTTAAAAATTAGAGTAATTAATGCGATGG
>DXOJ01000563.1 GCA_019412865.1 Bacteroides sp.
AAATAACCGTTGATAGTACCGGACGGTTAATAAATTTATCTAACTTCATACGATTATCTAAATTATTAGTTGAAAGCTGTAGCTAAATTACCATCGTGCTGGTCTTTCAAATGCTGTTGATAGTTCGCTTCTTTTTGAGCAGGTGTGATAGGCTGTATGCTCTGGCCATCTTTCAGACTCTGCACGCCTTCGATTACAATTTTATCTCCAGGATTCAGACCTGAAGTTACGAGATATTCTTTTCCGTTGTCTAGATTGAAGATCTTGATTTCTGTATATTTCACCGTGTTATCCGGTTGCAAAACGTAAACGAACTTCTTATCCTGAATTTCTACTGTTGCTGATTGCGGTATCGTAATCACATTTTCCATCGTGTAAGGAATCAGTACGTTTGCTGTTCCGCCACTGCGTAAGATGTGTTCTTTGTTCGGGAAAAGGGCACGCATACTTACCGAACCGGTTGACTGGTCGATCACTCCTGTAATTGCGTCTACTTTACCCTCGATGCTGTACTCTGTACCGTCGATCAGCTGCAATTTGATAGCTGGAATTTTGCTGATTTCTTCTTTGATAGTACCTCCGGTTTTAGTCATGGCCAACAGCTCTTTTTCTGTCATGGAGAAATATACATATACTTCATCAATTTCAGAAACAGTAGTCATCGGAGTAGAGATGGAAGGGCTTACCAATGCTCCCAGACGATACGGAATATCGTTGATTACACCGTCAGAAGGACTCTTCACTTGGGTGAAAGAGAGATTCTGCTGTGCAGTGGTAAGCTGTGCTTTTGCTTGTGCCAGTTGTGCCTGTGATTGCGCCAGCGTATTTTCTGCCATTGACAAGTCGTAGTCACTGATGATGTTCTTCTTGTTAAGCTCACGCTTATTGTCTACCGTCATTTGTTGAGTGCTGACAGCAGCTTCGGCTGTAGCAACGGCAGCTTTTGCTGTGCGCACTGCAGCTTCGTATTGGGTGGGATCAACAATGAACAGCACTTGTCCCTTACGGACAGCTGCTCCTTCATCCACGCATAGTTTGGTGATGAAACCCGATACCTGCGGACGGATTTCTACATCTTGTTTACCTTTGATTGTAGCCGGATAGGCAGTTGTTAAATGAGCAGTCGTTTTTTGTAACTCTTGTACTGCATATTCAGGAACTTTTCCTGTGTCATTGCCCTTATTGCCACAACTAGACAAGAGGGCTACGCAAAATGCAAATAAAACAATTCTACTTTTCATACTTATAAATATCTGTT
The DNA here is from genome assembly GCA_019412865.1 of Bacteroides sp. Lineage (GTDB taxonomy): Bacteria > Bacteroidota > Bacteroidia > Bacteroidales > Bacteroidaceae > Bacteroides. The sequence continues at coordinate 1,259 of DXOJ01000563.1, forward strand.
TTTTAATTTAATGCGCTTTTTGTCAGTGTGCTGTTCATTCATATAGACAAGGGATTAAGAAAGAAAAGTCGGAAACTAATTTCTACAAATTAGTTTCCGACTGCAAAAGTACTTTAATTTCGGTATTTTTGTTCTCTGATACCGTGTTTTTTAACTATGTTTTTTACTTTATTTTGTGATATACGGGAGTCATAATAAAACTTAACTCATAATCTTGGTAAGGAAGACGGTATTTTTCCAGTGGTATAGCTCCCCAACTGTTGACGCATGCCAATCCTGTTTGTACTTTGTCGATACAGAAGTTTGTAAAGTTTGCCTTTTCAACTTCCGGTGAGTGACGCTGGTCTTTACCGTCACCGTCGTCCAATGATTCGATGGTATAATTCAGTGCGGAAGCAGAGAAAGGAGCATCCGATACGAATTGCAGTCCGTTGCCGCTGATATTCAGAAGTCTCCACCAGCGGATATCCGTTTTTGTTCCGGTTTCCTGTGGGCGGATATAAGGATAGAATTGTTCTTCTACCGTTTGACGGTATTTGCCCAACATTGCTGCGTGGTTGCGATCGGCATAGTTTTCTCCCGGACCACGGCCATAATATTCTATCTCATTGAAGTTAAGAGGCATACGCATTTGCATACCAAAGCGGAACATCTCAGAAACTTTCTTGCTCTTGTCTGCTGCCATCTTTTGAGTAACTTTCACTGCACCCTTATTATTAATGGTATAAGTCAGCGATAATGTTCCACCGATTGACTTCATGTCATATTCGGCACGAACCACTGCCTGATCGTTTTCGATAGCATGTTTCAGAGAAGTCAGTTTCAGTTCCGGATTCTTCCAGGCAGCGTATTTGTGTTGCAGTCCGGCTCCAAAGTCATTGTCCGTCGGTGCACGCCAGAAGTTAGGAGTCAGTGCGCTACCATCTTCCATCATTTGCATACCGTTGACGTCGTAACGACAGAGGTAACCATTGTGTTTGTTGAAATCCATGGAGAAGTTCTCGCCTTTCACAATCAGATAATTGCGGTCGTTGTCCAGAATGTTGGGTACGATGACCGGAATATTAGAGGCCTGTCCGTTTTCCAGTTTCAGTTCCGGTGCTTTGTAGTCACGGATACTAAGCTGGTCGTAGGCAATGGTAGCTCCTGCTGGCAGTAGCGTTTCGGCAGCTTTCAGTTTATAGCTCACATTGAGTAGCAGTTCTTTGCAAGGACAGATATTCTTTGTGTCGAATGGAATTTGCACTTTGACAGTTTGCTGGGGTGCTACTTTCAGGTCGGATACGATGCCCGTTTGTACAACTTCTCCGTTTGCCAGTAATTGCCATTCCATATAATATGCGGACAGGTCGCGGAAGAAATACTCGTTGAAGATGTTGATTTCACCTTTGGCAAGATCAGCAGGAGTAGTCCATATGTCCTGATAGAAATAAGCTACTTCGTAAGCGTGTGGATTAGGCACGCGGTCGGGGCTGATTAAACCGTTGTCGTTGAAATTATTATCTGAAGCATCGTATTTATTGAAGTCACCGCCATAACCATAAATGCTCACTCCGTCTTTGTTTTTCCAGTGGCAGGACTGGTCTACGAAGTCCCAGATAAATCCGCCCTGGTATTTCGGGTATTTGCGGGTGATGTCCCAGTATTCTTTGAATCCACCTTGCGAATTGCCCATAGCGTGTGCATATTCACACTGAATCAACGGTTTCTGAATATCGTTTTCGCAGTATTTAATACAGCCTTCATAACCCAGATACATCGGGCAATAAATGTCTGTAAATTCACTGGTGCGTGCTTGTTCGTATTGTACGGCACGTGTTTTATCTTCGTTTTTAATCCAGGTGTAGCACTTCTCAAAGTTCGGTCCCATGCCGGCTTCATTACCCAGTGACCAGAAGATGATAGACGGATGGTTATAGCTACGTTGTACGTTGCGCTGGTTGCGTTCCATATGAGCTTTAGCATATCTAGGATTCTTGGCTAGTGTTTGGTCGCCGTAGCCCATTCCGTGAGATTCTACGTTGGCCTCGGCTACTACATACAGACCGTATTGGTCGCAAAGGTCATACCAACGGTTGTCGTCCGGATAATGGCAGGTACGCACAGCGTTGATATTAAGTTCTTTCATTACTTTGATGTCTTGCAGCATACGTTCGAGGGAGACTACATAACCACCGTCCGGATCCATCTCGTGGCGGTCGGCTCCCTTGAAGAGTACCGGTTGTCCGTTTACAAGTATCTGTCCGCCTTTCAGCTCAATCTTGCGGAAACCAACCTTTACGGGGATTGCTTCTACTACGTTATTGCCGTTTTTCAGTGTAGCGGTCAGCGTGTAGAGATTAGGTGTTTCGGCAGTCCATTTAGCCGGATTGGAGACGGATAGGGTAGTGTTGAGTTTGCCCGAACCTTTCAGGTCGGAAGTCGCCACACTGTTGCCTTGAGCATCTGTCAGGTCTAAAGCTACTGTGCCGTTTCCTTTCAGATCAACAGCTATATTCAGCGTACCGTCTTTATATTGGCTGTCCAAATCGGGAGTGATGCGAATATCCTGAATGTGTTTCTTGTCGCGTGCGTACAGATAGCAGTCACGTCCTACACCGGAGTAGCGGAAGAAGTCCTGATCTTCCAGATAACTGCCGTCGCACCAGCGGAATACTTGAAAAGCGATCACGTTTTTGCCCGGTTTCAGATAGTTGGTCAGGTTGAATTCAGCTTCCAGTTTGCTGTCTTCGCTATATCCTACGTAACGTCCGTTCACCCAAAGGTACATATTGGAAGTTACCGAGCCAAAATGTGCGAAAACTTCTTTACCTTTCCAGTCGGCAGGAAGGATGATTTCTTTGCGGTAAGAGCCTACATGATTGTTTTCTGTCGGAACATACGGTGGATTGTTTTTGAATTGACTTCTCCAGGCATATCCTACATTTACATAGATAGGATCGCCATAGCCGTTTAGTTCCCATACACCGGGAACCTGAAGGTCGTCCCAACCTTTGTCGTTGAAATTGGTTTGGTAAAAGTCGGTTGGACGTGCTTCCGCATGTCTCACCCAGTTGAATTTCCAAAGACCGTTCAGAGTCATGAAATTCGTTGGATTTTCTTTAATGCCGGCTTTAGCTTCATCAGCCGATGCGTAAGCAAAGTAATTAGTGTGCATAGCGGAGCGGTTTACGGAATTCACTTCCGGGTCTTTCCACTCATTGAAGCTTTGCGCCTGAATTGCTGTCAGTCCCAATGCAGCCAAGCAGCAAGAGAGTAGTTGTTTCTTCATGGGTTTTTTTGTATTAGGTTTGAATTTCGGGAGTCAAAGATAGGGAATATTTCATTCAGTGGAGGTCAAATAATCATTCAATTAGGGATAGTTTTTAATAAATTAGCTAGAAAATGGAGTATTTTAGTGGCTGTAATGAATAAAAAACGTGAGATACTGTTTCTCCCCGGGGTTGGAAACGATATCTCACGTTGATAAAATAGGCTGTTGTGTTAGTCTGTTAGTCAGATGTTATATGCTGTTTTATATGCAAATATAACTCATACGTTATGCTGCAGGATCCGGAGCCTCGCCGCTTCCGCCTCCTCCGTCCGGATTTTCCGGTTTGTTGTCTCCGCCATTTCCGGAAGAGGTGCTGCCACCGTTTCCTTCCGTTCTGTAAATACTTACTTTGTTCAGCATTTCCTTAAATTTATATCCCGGAGTAAACACAATCTTTACTCGTTGAACGGTGTCTGCATCCACATCTTCTTCCGCATCTTGACTTTTGCAGTTCATGCCGGGACGAAAACATCCGAAATCACCCAATTGCACAGACAATCCTTTGTTTAGGTTCGTATTCAACGCATCAATCAGTGCGTCAATCACGTGTTTCACTGCACCTTCAGGAATCATGCCGAACATGGATACTTCCTTGCATAAATCTCTGAAATTTACCGTATTGGTAATAACATTTTGTGCTACATACTTTTCAGTCTTTGTCTTGTCAAAGCCGAAAACTCTTTTCTTGACAACATACTTTAGTGCCATAATCTTCTTTTTTTTAATAGTTAGTTAATTCGTTTTATTTTTGTTTTGTGATCACGATGCAAAGATATGGGTTCTGATATTCATAGCCAAGCTAAAAAATAAAAGTGCGTTCATAAATTAATTCATGACCACGGCTTTTTCATTTAAAAAATATTGTTCATTGCTTGTTGTTGTAGTAAAAAGCCTTATATTCGTGCGCAGCGATGCGGAAGCACCGCCTTAGGTGTTTCTTCTTATCGTTCATTTTTACATTTTTTATAGGCGGAATTCAATAGCGACACGATGTAGATATTGTCTTCCGTCTTTGTTTTTGCGATAGCAAAAATACGACTTATTTCTCTGATATATAACTTTTTACGTATAATATTACTAAAGAAGAAACACCTTGACTGTCTTCGTGGCAGCATCATGACTCATTTGAGAAAATTTGTATCCTCAGTCCCTGAATTCCGCAGAACAAGCAGGGGAAACTTCAAACACAAACTTGAAGACATACTCATGCTTGTCATATTGGGGAGGCTCAGTAAGTGTATTACCAGAGCTGAAATACTTCAATTTGGCAAACGTCACTTGAAACGCCTGCAGGCGAAAGGACTCTTTCCGTATGGGTTACCCTCAGAATCTACGCTTTGCCGCGTGTTTCAAAGCGTAGACGATGAAAAGATGGCTGATCGAATGTCTGCTTTTGCAGAGGTTTTCCGCAAGGAAATATCCGCTTCGGCAACTGACATCATTTGTATTGATGGCAAGGCCATGCGCGGTACCTTGTACGACAACGGATGTAACCCTGATATCGTATCTGCATATTCACTCCGTTCGGGCTTTACTCTGGCTACAGATGTTTGTAAGGAGAAAAGTAACGAAATCAAAGCCGTGCCCCGGCTGTTGGACAAAGTAGACGTGTCAGGATGTGTCGTCACAGCAGATGCCATGTCATTCCAAAAGGCAATAATAGACAAGATTAGAGATAAAGGAGCAGACTTCGTTATCGAACTCAAGGCGAATCAAAGATCTTTGTGCTATGGGCTTGAAGACTCTATAAAGACTGCCACCCCAACTGATGTCTACAAGGAAGGTCCATACTTGGAACACGGCAGGATTGAGTCAAGGATATGCCGTATATACCGTGGGGAAGAACTAATTGTCGACAGAGAAAAATGGAATGGCAATTTGACAGTTATAGAAATACTCACATCTACGGAAAAGAAGTCCGATGGCAGGAGTACATCTGAGCAGCGACTGTACGTTTCAAGCCTGGATAGCAGTGCAGAACGGCTTAGTCAGATAACCAAACAGCATTGGGCTATTGAAAGCATGCACTGGGATCTTGACCGCA
>DXOJ01000564.1:0-8656 GCA_019412865.1 Bacteroides sp.
AGCCCTTTATTATTTCAGCTTAAAAAGTTTCATCGGACAGCAATAATTATCAAACATGAAGATATTCTTTTGAGCATTCAGGTAATCGTAGTTGTTCCACTGGGTGGAAGAACCTGCCATCACCCCTACCCGGTGTTTCTGCGCAAAAGTGTGGTCGAATACAAAATAATTATCCCACAAATAGGTAAATGATTTGTTATCGCTCTTATAGCGGGAAGATTCTTCTACCGGATTCGGTTTCCAGTTGTAAGCCGGAGTAAAGTTGTCGACAAACCAGAATTTGGCGTCATAACCGAATGTACTTTTCAACTTCAGCCATTTGGTAAAGGTAATCTCTCCGGTGATGTTTGCCAGGAAGTTATATCCTTTTGTTTCATTGGTCATCATGTGCAGTGTACCGATCGGGTTACGGATGCTTCCGTACCATTGCGCCTCCTGTCCGGGACCGCTCCAACTGCCGTCCTCATTCTTCACCGGTTGGGTGGGGAGTGCTTTCATTGCATCACCGATGCTATAAGTTCCTCCTTCTTTCACGTCCGTACTGAATGTCAGGTTGGTAGTGAATTTCAACCATTTATTAACTTGAGCATCGCTATTTGCCTGAAAGTTGAAACGACGGTAATTAACGCTTTCCACAATACCGGACTGGTCAAGGAAACCACCGGATACATAGTAATGTGCTTTTTCCGTACCACCGGAGTAGCTAACCGAATAGCTTTGCTTCACTCCCGTGCGCAGCATTTCATCCAGCCAGTTCGTTCCTGTTCCCAATAAAGAAGGGTCTGCCCAATAAGGGTTCGTATTATCGTCATTATTAGACAGCATATCATTGCTCAAAGCAGCATATTGCGCAGCATTCAGCATATCGGGCACTTTAGTGGCATTCTGAATCGCCCAGTTAGCGTTTACCGTCACCTTTCCGGCACCCTCGGCACCACGTTTGCTAGTAATCATCACCACACCGTTCGCACCACGCGAACCATAAATAGCTGTTGCCGAAGCATCTTTCAATACGTCCACCCGTTCTACATCGGCCATATTCAGAGCAGACAATCCCAAGTCGGTAGGTATTCCGTCAATGACAATCAGCGGGTTACTGTTATTGATTGTTCCCAAGCCACGAATTTTAATGGTGACATTATCACCCGGCTTACCGGCATCGATAATCTGCACGCCGGACACCTTTCCCTGCATTGCCTGACCGATATTGGCCACCGGAGAGTCTTTGATATCCTTCACTCCGACAGAAGATACAGCTCCGGTCAGATCACTCTTTTTCATCGTTCCGTAACCCACTACTACAACTTCGTCCAATACTTCGGTATCTTCCTGCAAGGTTACTTTCAAAGAGTTTTTCCCGTTCACCGGAACTGTCTGCATTTTATAGCCGACAAAAGAGATAGTCAGCGTGCTGTTAGTCGGAACGCTTAATGAGAAATTACCGTCTACATCGGTAATTGTACCGTTCGTTGTACCTTTTTCTACCACACTGGCACCGATCACCGGTTCGCCCGTGGCATCTACGACATGTCCTTTTATTGAAATCTGTTGTGCGAATGCACTAAGAGATAGGAACAAGCCCCACATTATTAGTAAGAGGCGGCGTTCAAAGCCTTTCGACTTCATACTCTGTTTCATGTACATTAATTTAAAGTTAATATTAGGGTTACTTTTGTTTTACTCTCTGTGTCATTGCTGAAATGACCGTGAAACAAAAGTATCTACATTTCATACTGCTTCTTAAAGCAGATAGCAAAAATATAGTGATTTATACAGTATCTCACAGTATAAACCACTAAATATAAGAACGTTACAAAATAGAAGTCAGACAAAAAAAGTAGTGGTTTTCTTATTCTTCCACCTTCCCTATTTGCATTACTTTAGCCTCAAATTCATCTCTTTCTCCCACAGCCTTGTTACGGACACGGGTCCGGTAATTATAAATGGTAGTGACGGAGTAACGAAGGAATTGCGCTATTTTAGTGCTGTCCGTAATTCCCAGGCGGATGAGAGCGAAGATACGAAGTTCGGTATTCAGCTGTTCTCCCGGTTTGGGTTGCATCGGTTCGGTAAGCAGGGCATTAAATTCCTCCACAAAACTGGGGAAGAGTTGCAGGAAAGTCACGTCGAAGTTCGCATAAAACTCTTTCAGTTCTTCATCAAGGAATTGGGAAGATTTAATAGCCTTATATAGTTCTTCCACCCTTCCGGCAGCAGCAATCTTATTCAAGGAACGGCGGTATAAATCCATCTTATCGAGATAAGTGGAACATTGGTCCATGTATCTCCCGATATATTCCTCCTTGATATAGTTGGCTTCCGAAAGCGTATGATTCATTTCTTTCAGTTGCGAATTGGAATCGTGAAGTTCTTCGTTCAGTTCTTGCAGGAGCGTATTGGTATCGACCACTTCGCGGCGCGCAGCAGCTACCTTTTTCATCTGTTTATAGACAAAGAAAATGGCAACCAGTAAGAAAACGGAAAGCAGACTAATACATATCAACGAAACTTTCATCTCCTGTTGCTGACGTTTGATTTTTAATTGATAGGCCTGGTCGATGATAGGAAAGACCTGCGAGATTTCCAACGTACGAAGACGGGCATTGCAAAGAGTGGCATCCTCCAGGGAACATTTCAGATAGTTGTAGGCACGGTCGATGTCTCCTGCTTCATAAACAAGAGAAGCGAGTTTGCGCAACGATACATATTCTTTTACCGCTGATTTCAAATCGGCGATGGCCGAAAGAGCCAGGTAATGTTTTTGCCCCTGCTTATCTCCTTTCAACCGATAGCCTTCGGAAATGGTATAAGTAATCATTGCCTGTGCATGGTCATCCAAAGACGGTTTACTGTAATATTTCATCAGCATATCAATCGCTTCATCGTATCGGGCATGAACGATGTACTTATCTGCCATCACCAATGCATGTCCCAGAGAGTCGGAAGCATTGATCTGTAACAGGGAATCCCGGTACAAATCCGTCATCCGGTAATATTCTTTCTTGGCTTTCTCCGTAACGGCATAATCACCCATCAATCCATAAATAGTGCGATATAGATGATAATAATAGCCATATAGATAGTCGGGCAGTGTTTTCTTATCAATTTTCCCCAATAACTCGAGGGCTTCTTTGTACATTCCGGTAGTTCCCATCACTTCCGCCATATTCATGGCAGAATCATCCAAGTAGTCCAGTTTATTTAAACGATGTGCCAGTTCCTCTTTCCGTTGGGCATAGACAAAAGACGAATCCAGATTATAAGCCCGGTATTCATCGAAAAGACGTCCGCAAAAACCATATCGCTGCTCATCAGAAGCAGCCTCAACCAACAATTTCTTCAAGTCAGCAATTCGTGCCTCCTTTTCCGCTCCATAAGTCTGACGGTTTTTAATGATACCATCAATCTCACGAAGTAACGCATCGGTACTCTTATTATCTTTTGCATAAAGCAGACCAGAAAGGACGATTGTCACAAAAATCAGAATAACTTTTTTCATAGTGCCGTATGTATTATATCTGCAAAGATAAAAGTCTTTCAGAAACTTCCGGCTTTCAGGAGAAGATTATTGCAGGTAGAAAGAACAATCTTTATTAAAAAGAGGAGGTAAATCGGATTTATTATAAACATAATTATTATATTTGTAATAATTGTATTTATAATAATCAGTATGGCAATCGTTAATAACCCTTTTATTGTAGGTGGATACCTATCTCCCCATTACTTTTGTGACCGCGAAGTGGAAACAGAACAGTTGATACGTAACATAACAAATGGAAGAAATGTCGTTATCATTTCTGTGCGTCGCATGGGAAAGACAGGTTTGATTCGTCATTGCTTTTATCAGGATGAGATCAAAGAGCATTACTATACATTCTTCATTGATATTTATGCGACAGCCAGCCTTAGGGAATTTGTATTCGCCTTGGGAAAAGAGATTTTCGAGAAACTCAAACCCAAAGGAATGAAGTTCATCGAACGTTTCTTCTCCGTCATTTCCTCGCTGCGCGCAGGTTTTAAGTTGGATTCTGTTACGGGAGAGCCCACCTTCGATATTGGATTAGGAGACATCCATACAGCAGAAACAACACTGGACGAAATCTTCGCTTATTTAGAACAGGCTGATAAACCTTGTATCGTAGCCATTGACGAATTTCAGCAAATAGGCAATTACACAGAGAAGAATGTAGAAGCCATATTGAGAACTAAAGTCCAGCATTGCCAAAATGCTCGTTTCATCTTTGCCGGAAGCCAGAAACACATTATGATGAATATGTTCAACAGCCCGGCCCGACCTTTTTATCAAAGTGTCAATATGATGCAACTAAAGAGCATTCCGCTTACGGCATACAGGGCATTTGTTGAAAGGCTTTTCCTTGAAAATAAGAAACGTATTGAAGAAGAACTGATAGACGAAGTATATAATTTCTTTGAAGGACATACCTGGTATGTACAACTCATGTTTAATGAATTATATATACTGACCGGAAAAGGGGAAGTGTGTGATCGTTCCCTCCAAAGTATTGCCTTGACCAATATCCTGCAGATGCAGGACTTCACATATCAGGAGATTTTCTCCCGCCTTCCGGAAAAACAGAAAGAGGTGCTGATTGCTATCGGAAAAGAACAAAAAGCAACCGGAGTCACTTCAGGAAAATTCATAAAAAAATACAAGCTAAGTACTCCGAGTTCCGTACAAGCTGCACTCAAGGGGTTACTGGAAAAGAATCTAGTCTCACAGGAACAAAATCACTATGAAATAGCTGATAAACTATTGGGAGCCTGGCTACAAAAGAATTATTAGGTTATAAATCCTAGAAATTAATAGTTAAGAATAAGGTTTCATTCCTATACGGTTTTCACCACAGAGGACACAGAGGTGAATCTTGTTCATGACTGCACGGTAATGAGCTTATTATTACTAATAAGTTTCTTAGTTACTTTTAAGCAATCGTTTACCTATTGATAGCTATTTCATTGCCTAACAAGTTTTCGTTTGACAGTTGTCAAACGATAGTTCAACATATGTCAAGCGTTCGTTCAACAACTGTCAAACGAAAACTTGTTAGGCAATTGAAAAAGTAATATAAACAAGAGAAAGAAATAAAAGCTGCATATTGACAAGTTATTGTCAGCGATAGTATCTTTGGCTCCTTTCCGCACCGTATTGAATGAAAGTATAGTGATATAAATGGGAACTTGTATATTGGGGTTATTACAATAGTTGACCAAGCAGTACCATCCAAACAATCCGAGATACTACAATCTCTCTTTTGTCAGACTGTAGTACCTCAAATAAAATTTGTGTATTCAGAATAATTATATCAAACAGAATTTCTATATGACTTCTTCCATCCGCTCCAACTCCCATCCGCGAAACTGCATGACGATGCCATGCAACTCGGTGCCGTATATCATCCGGCGTACCTTAGGACCGGCAGCATAACCTTTTATCTGTTCTACAGCTTCTTTCCATTGGGCTTCGGCTTTCGCTCCCGAGTCTTTGGCAGAGAGATATTTTAGTTCGATGATATAGCTGTGCTTCACGTCATAGCGTATCAGGTCAGGCATCAGGAACAGATCACAATAACCGTGGTTCAATTCTACTTCCGGGGCTATCAGGTAATATGCATTCGTACTCAGGTAAGCAGTAAAGAAACCTTGCAGGTTGCGCTCTCCCTCAATAGCGCTGCGCACGGAAAAGTTTTCCTTGTAGGCATGGGCGATAAATTCCAACGTTTCACGCCAATGGCCGTCGTAAGCCATTTCGTAATACATCAGACCAAGGTCGTTCAGATTAATATGTCGATTGTCCTGATATTCTTCCAACAAGAATTCGTAATATTGTTTACGCACGTTATTATTGGGAATACTTAACACCAGATAGTTGCCGCGAGTGGCAGTAATGGTAAGCATACCATAATAAAAAAGCAGACTGGGGAAAATTTCAGGTTTGGTAATATCCGTAGCAGGAAAGGTAGTTGTCAACGTGGTAACAATCTGCCCATCTTCGGTGATTTTACGTAACACTCCTTTGCGGTTACCGTCCAACTTGTCTAGTCGGATAAGTTTTTTCATCTTATTATAATCCGTGCGAGTATTAGGGTCTATCATTTCTTTGGGGGATTTACCCAAAGTCATATAATGACGCAGATAATAAAACACCATGTCACAGTTGAACATCTTTGGGTCACGCTCCAAGCTTTCTTCGGCAAAACAATAATTGTCATACCATGGTCGCATCTCCTCTATCATCGCATCTATATTCGTATTGCCCGGCAACTGCCCGGCATCCTTATAATATTGGAGCATCTCGCGTACATCAGTCTCGCTGAATCCCAACATCATATTAAATTGATGATCGATACTGATATTCCAACCGATATTGAATCCACTAGTCAGGTCGTCCAGCGTTACGGGGCTGACACCGGTCATGAAGATGCGCTCGAACATGCCTTTGAACTTCTTGAAGATTTCGCGGTAGAAGCCACTGGCGTGGGTTAGGGCGTGATAGACTCTGTCACCCTGCTCGTTTAGCACCACATTAGTGAAATTATCATATTCATCCACTATCAGATAAAGCTTGGAGCCGTTATTACGTGCCTTGCGGTCCAGAAAGTTCAATTTGTTGGTAGTGCCGCACTGCGCTTTCATTTCCTCTTCGAAGCCGGGATAATAATAGGACTCATAAATAGAAGCGAAATCATCCAGTCCGCCGCAGCAATAATCATCAAAGTTTTGGGTAAGTGTCCCGTCAAGACCTCCCACTCTGGAGAAATCAAGAAAGAGTATTTGGAAAGTCCCTTGTAACTGTGTAGGATGACTGCCTATCCATAAATTGCTGAAACGCTTTTCGAACTTTTCTTTTTGGGCGATGTCATAATAAGTTCGGAGCATACTCAGAAAGATGCTCTTGCCGAAACGGCGGGGGCGGATAAAGAACAAATTGCTAGGTTGTTTTTCCAACAACGGCAGATACATAGTCTTGTCCACGTAATATTGATTCTGTTCCACCACTTCCACAAAGTTGGAAACTCCATAAGGGATTCTTTTTACTTCTTCCATAATTTGTTCCTTTCTTTAGTTCTCATATTTATGAGATAATGCAAAAGTAGCATATTCCCGCAGAAAGAACAAAGAAAGGGAAAGAAAGTTGGAGTGTTGCTGCACCAGAGTAATGGATATAATCCCTCTTACTTTTTCATGCCATTAGCCGAATAATGTTTATAATGGGTATCCATAATAGAATTAAAAAATGATTGAAGAACCTAATCTTACCTTTTTTCTATCATATAATAAGCAGATATTACTCATTTCTGCATCTTTGTAGCCCAATTCAGTTTTATTCTTTTGATCCCTATACACAGCTTTTTTAACGGGCATTTATAACAACCGCTCCGTCCCAATTCAAGTTCTATTTCTAAATCCCGTGTCCGTTCGTTTAGTTCTATCCACATGCCCCGCAATGCATCCCGCTGTGATTTGGCTTCCCTGTACATTTTGAGTTCCTTGTCGCGTGCCCCTAAGAGAAAAGCATACGCCGAACACACTTCAGATTTACTGATACAAAGCTGCTCCAAGACTTTCACATATTCCGGGCTAATTCCTTTCTCCCTAATCTTCAAGAATCCACGGAGACTCTGATCGTTTACGACGGTTCTGTAATCCTTGAAATATGACATGATTACCTGCATATCCGCCCAAAGTTGGATATACTCTTTTTCAATACCGTATTTCGTGGCCGCTTCTTCTACGCTAATCCATTCTGACATAATGTTCGTTTTTTATGTGTGATACAATGAAAGAGGGATACTCTTTTTATTATATTAGCACAACGGGCATCTACGCCTCCTGCAGTCCGGTGGGCGGGAATTGGTTAGGTTATATTGGGGCATTATGAATAAACCAACCGGATACAAGAAAGGCGTAGATGCTGTTGCACCATTATCCGTCTATGAGGCTTAGCAACACCTTGAGGAAGATAATGATAACAACAGACACCCACGCCAATCGTTTATATATAACACATCTCTTACGGATATGTTGATATACACCGTTCGCGTGGAGTATCTGCTGAATCACCTCTCTCCTTTAAAACTGCTAATTTTCATAGACGAGAGATAATACGCTTTTACTCCAATAAGAAATAAAATCACTTTCCACCTATTTCATCACGCCGATGGGCGGAAAGCGTGTGACAAAGATAAATGATTTATTTGGAATATATTGGAAATAAGGCAATAAATACAAGAAGTTTTGCACTGAATGTTTATAAAATCAATGCCTTTGTGGGCATGTTCCACCATATCTACCAGTTTTGATATGATACCAATGGCATTTGTATTTTGTATCCATTTTTTTTGCGCTAAGGCGATAACTGAACAACCCCACTTTTAATTATGTCGAATTCTACACAATTAAAAGTGGGATTGTTCAGCTTCTCCCAAATGCCAAGAAATTCTACAGTGTTTCGATTCCTAAGCCTATTCGAGAAGAAGAATACAAAGGTAAGTACCTTACAATAGAAACAGACAAAATAAAAAACAATTCCGTTAATAAGCTCTCAACCCATAATCGAATCTCATCTTCTTGCTATCTTTCACTTCGATTTTCAACAGATTGTTTCCTTTTCGCAAATAACGGCTATAATCACTGA
>DXOJ01000564.1:8666-35939 GCA_019412865.1 Bacteroides sp.
ATATTGTATTGATTGTACTGCCTAGTCTGTTTCGCCTCCTGTGCAAAGACTTCCACTCCATTCAACCACACTTTTGCTTCTCCGGCAACATTCAGCCATAAAGACAGATGGTTAAAGTCCTTATCTACATTAAAAGTAGCTTCAGATACTATTGTGGAACGAGGAGGACATTCGAAAGGCAAAGAAGTCATTTTCAGTTCCTGACCGTTCACACCGACAAGGCGGGTATTCTTGCTTCCGTTCTGGCTGTCCGCAATCAAAGTAACAGCTTTCACGGGGGTGATTTCATACAAACGGTTGTGCATCAGGTGCAACAAGCCTTCCGGTATTTTAGTCACTTTCCGGTCATAAGTAATCAAGCCGTTCACTTCCCCCTCCACATCGGTAGTTTGTGTATAGACTGCCGCACTCAATCCCTGGGCAATCAGCGTTTCCAAATCATATAACAGGCGACCGTAGCTATCAATCAATGCCATTACCCCGTCGATATTCTTATACCCCCAGTTTCTCATATTCGGATTCCAGATATGCTCCTTAATCGCCCAGCCATAACCGCCGAACTCTCCCAATACGGAAATACGGTTACCGTTATTCTCCGGCAGAATCATGGAAGTGACAGGATAATTATGCACGTCGTACATATCTCCTACGCCTCTATCCGTCCATCCGGTCACTCCGTTTATCAGACGTGTATCGTCGTACTTAATCACTTTATTCACGATTTCCACCGTATTGTGCTGTCCCCATCCTTCATTGAATACAACCCAAGTAGTGATACAGGGATAGAAACGGAGACGATCAATCATCTCGAACATTTCTTTTTGCCATTGCCGGGTATGCTCTTCAGGAGCATTCCAATCAGTAGTAGCCAGCGGATTGACATGTTCCTCCTTCTTCCTTGACGTAGCAAAACCGGATACCATATCCTGCCACATCATCAGACCGAGAGAGTCGGCGTAATAATAATACTGTTCCGGCTCCACCTTGATATGTTTACGGATCATATTAAATCCCATCTTCTTCAACTGCACCATGTCCCACAGCATCGCTTCCTCGGAAGGAGGAGTCAGCAATCCATCGGGCCACCAGCCTTGATCGAGCGGACCGTATTGGAAGATGGGTTGATTATTCAGGCAAATACGATTATATCCGCACTCATCTTTCCGTACATCTACCTTTCTCAAAGCAAAATAACTCTTTACCTGATCTAAAACACGCCCTCCATTGGATAAGGAAATATTCAAATGATACAGTTTCGGAGATTCCGGAGACCATAAGACAGTATTCGGGACGTCTATCTCAATCGCATCACGCAACTTCTGTTCCACTGTCTTGATTACTTTGCCATCATCCAATACTTCTATTTTTACCTCTTCATTACCTTTAGCTCCGGCTATGTCGAAGTTCAGCTTTACGGACTTCTTTTCAATATCAGTGGAAGGAAGCACCTGACGGATATAAGTTTTATCTACCGCTTCCAGCCAGACTGTCTGCCAAATACCCGATACGGGTGTATACCAAATTCCCTCCTGATTGAGTTGTTGCTTGCCACGGGAAATAGATTCCGTATCTGTCGGATCGGTTACAGCTACCTCAATGCTTTGAGGCCCGCTTTTCTTCAAAAACTTAGTAATATCAAACGAGAACGGATTATTCCCTCCTTTATGCGTGCCGGCCAACCGGTTATTCACCCACACCTGACATTCATAATCCACCGCTCCGAAATGCAGGATAGTAGATTTATTCTTCCAGGAGGGATTTAGTGTGAACTCACGTTGATACCATAGTTTATCCGTAGGAAGAAATGTTTTCTGCACTCCGGACAGAGACGATTCAATCGCAAACGGGACGAGGATTTCCCCCTCAAAGGAAACATTCTTCCGGACCGTGTTCTGATCCGTCACGGCATATTTCCACAATCCATTCAGATTGATCCATTCGGCCCGTTGCAACTGCGGTCTGGGATAACTTTGCCACACATTTTCCGGCGTCACCTGTTCAGCCCATACTGTTTTGATTTTATCACCTTTAGGCTCCCATGCATGGGCAAACACCTGCGACATGGCTCCTAAAGCCAGAGTAAATAAGATTCTTTTATCCATAAGCATTAGCGGGTTTTATATTCTTTAAAATCTTTCCGTCGATTCTTATTGTAGGTATTCCACATTTTCTGGAAATACAAGACATCGCTCTTGTCTGCCCATTCGAAATAGGCCGTTTCCAGTTCTTTTGCCATTTCAGGATATTTGCCGATCAGGTTGTGCTGCTCGGTACGGTCTTCCCTGATGTTGTACAATTCCCATTCATCTCCCTTAAAATTGGCCGAAACCAGCTTCCAGTCACCTTTACGCACCATGCGGTTGCCTTCATGCTCTGCATAAATATACCTTTCGGGCATCTTCTTCCCTTTCACAATCGGGAGGATGGATTTACCTGCCGTAGGCAGAATCGCTCTTCCCTGATATTCTTTCGGATAAGTGGCTCCTGCCAGTTCCACACAGGTAGACATGATATCGGAGAATTGTGCAGGCTGATGATTCAGTCCGCCTTTGTTCTTCACATGATTACCCCAGGAAATGATACACGGAGTGGAAATACCTCCTTCGTGCGCATAATGTTTATACAGCGTGAACGGCGTGCAGCAGACATTTGCCCAGCCTGTACCGTAATGATGATAGGTTCCGGGCAAACCCATCTGGTCGAGTTCTTCTCCGGTATGGGTATGGTATTCGACTCCGGTCTGTTTGTCGAAGCCAAATTCGTGCCATTCGGCACAAGCTCCGTTATCGGACATAAACATGATAAACGTATTGTCCAACTCACCGTTTTTCTTCAATTCATCCACTACCCGGCCGATGTTCGTGTCCATCACATCTACCATAGCGGCAAAAATAGACATACGCCGTGCGAGGTCGGTCTGCTGATCTTTCGTCAATGAATCCCATACCGGTAGCGGATGCGTTTCATCTTCAAACAGACTTTCGGGAACCACACCGCGCGGACTAAGTGCCGGCTTTCCCTGCATAAGTTTCAGGTCCACAATCCGTTTCCAGCGGGCGTCACGAATCTTATCCCACCCCTGCATATAGAGAGACATATATTTATCGGTCACTTCTTTCGGTGCATGCAAAGGAAAATGGGGAGCGTTATAAGCCAGATACAGGAACAACGGTTTCTTCTCCTGATGTGCCTGGTCGATGAAGTCAATCGCATAATCCGTTATCACATTCGTTGCATAGAAAGTTCCTTCTTCATAGTGTCTGGGGGTACGGTCTTTCGGCAAACGGGTATATACTGCCGGATTCCAGAAAGAATTAAATCCGCCCAACAAACCGTAATACTCCTGGAAACCACGAAGAATGGGATTCGACTTATTCCCTAGATGCCACTTTCCTGACATAGCCGTAAAATATCCGGCATCTTTCAGGACTTCTGCAATCGTGACGTTGTCCGAATTGGAACGAAAACCGGAATATCCTTTCGGCCAGGCAGGATGACTGCCGTCCATGTGTCCCAATCCCGTCTGATGCGGATAAAGTCCCGTCAACAGGTTGGCACGCGACGGGCAACTGCGTGCACTGTTATACATCTGCGTCATACGGACGCCATTCTTTGCCAGCTTATCCAACACCGGTGTATGAATCTCACCACCGAAACAGCCGAGATCGGAGAAGCCCAAATCGTCTGCCAGTATGATAATAATATTCGGTTTGTCCTGCGCATACGTCATCGGAACCAGAGCCAGGCTGCCTGCTATCAATAAAGAAGTTTTCATTTGGTATTATAATTAAAGTTGGGTTTGAATTTACCATTCTCATAGATCATCGGAATTAATCCGGGACGGCACGTCACTTTATACTCTGCCGCCTGTGCCCCACGCGGATTGAAGAACATGGTAGCCCACCAGTTTCCATCCTTATCCTGGAAAAGGTTGTTGTGTCCTCCTCCCGTGATGGCATTGTAGCGTTCGCTATAGGGACCATACACATTATCGGCTGTCGAGATGATGCAGTCGTAACTATAACGTGTCTTCGGTGAGGTTACTCCCTTTTTCTCAATATAGGTATCTCCCTCCGACGTACGGTGCGACCATATAGCTTGTACGAGGTGATATTTGTTATCGTATTTGAAGATAAACGCTCCTTCAATATATGGTTCCGGATTATATTTTTTCTCTTTCAATGTTTTCAGTTCCTCGGCAAATCCGCTCATATCCGGTTTCATACGGGCGATATAATGGTTGTGCCCGACAAAGTAGACAGTGCCGTCCGTATCTTCGAACAAACTTCCGTCGATGTTCGGGAAGATAGCTTTATCTTTATTACCTTCGATATTCTCGTACGGTCCTTCCGGCTTTCCGGTCTTGCTCCGCAAAATGAAAGAACCTCTCCCACCTGCCGACTCATTCATGCAGGCAACGATAAACCAGTTCTTCACACTTTTGATATAATGCATTTCCGGAGCCCATACAGCATGGAAACGGTTGTCCATCGGATCACCGTTTATGGATTTTTTCTGATATTTCTCTCCTGCTTTATATACTTTCGGCTTCTTTTGCCAGGTTCCGTCTTTTTCCATCGACCATATTTGTCCTCTGGCTTCCCAGGACTTCATATCTTTGGAACGCCACAGGTACAAACCGTCGTTCCAGTCCCAGCAATGTCTCTGTCCCGGAAAGTAACGGTCGGGGGTAGAGGTCGTTCCTGTGATATAATAATAACCGTCGGGACCCAGCGTAGCCCAAGTGTCCCTCATCCAATAATCAAATGCCGGCTTTACGAATTTCGGAACACGTAGCTCCGGAGCGTTTGTATTTGCCGTTCCATATAACTGCGCTGATGCTGTACAGATGGAAATAAATCCTGTAAGCAAGATCAATCCTAATCGTCCAATCAATTTCATATATTTCTGTTTTATGTTTACGTATTCTTCCTATTTAAGATAGTTAAATGGATTCTGTTTAAAATGATAGCGTCTTTGCGGAAGAGGTAGTGGGTCCTGCAAACGTAATTCCCATGCCAGCAACCGGGTCAGAAGTTCCGTTTGAATTTCGCTATATTTCTTCTCACCAAACAGATTATGAACTTCCGAAGGGTCTTTCTTCAAGTTATAAAGTTCACCGTTTCCATAATGATTCATTACCAGTTTCCAGTCATCCTTTCTTATCATGCGTGAAGTGCCACTTTGTGTCCAGGTGTTCAGTTCGTCAAAGTGGGCTATTTTGCCGGGAGTCAATGCTCCTTCCTGTTCGAAAGTCAGGGAAGCGTCCAGTCCGACGTCAGCTCCACCGAAGCCTTGTTGAACCACCATGCTGGAGAATTCTTCTTTGGGATAAGCCTTCCCGGCCAACATCGGCCACAAGCTACGTCCCTGAACGCCTGCCGGTATTTCGGCACCGATGGCAGAGCAGAATGTAGGGAAAAGGTCGGCTATCGACACGTGGCCATCCATAGGTGCAGGCTGATTCTTGATCTGATAGCCCGCCCATACCATCGGAATACGTGCCAGGCTTTCGGAAAGTCCGGCTCCTTTACGGATTAATCCGTATTCTCCCCAATAATCACCGTGGTCGGAGAGTACAACAAAGATGGTATTTTCATATTGTCCGCTGGCTTTCAATGATTCGATCAATCTTTTGATCTGATCGTCTATCAACCGGATCATTCCGATATAGTTGGCACGGATTCGGGGCAGGTCCTGTTCCAGGTTGGGGCAGGATGCATCTTCCAGTTCTGCCAGAATACGGTATTTCTCTCCTTTCTTTGCCAAGTCCTTGCGTGATGTCTTCAATACGGGAAGTTTGTCGGGCGAGAACATGGAGTAATAGGGTTCGCATACCTGATAAGGGTTGTGGGGTTCCGGAAAGGATACCCATACGAAGAAAGGATTTTCTTTCTGTTTCTCAATCCATGCCAGTGCTTCGTTCACGATTTTGGTGGGATGCTGCTCTTCCAGGAAGATTGGAGAGGGTTCCAGCCATTGCCCCCTGGCTTGCTGATTCAGGAAACGGGCAGTCTCTTTCTCTGCGGGAGTCGTCTTTTTGTGCTTTCCCCAGTGTCCGTATTCAGACCAGAAATCCAAGTCGGCAGGTTTCAGGTAAGCGTGATTCTTGCCAACCAATGCTGTTTTATATCCGTTTTCTTTCAATACGCCCACTAAGTCCTGTTGATAGGAGATGTCGGGGATATTGTGATTCGTGCGTACGTGAGTGGCGGAAGGAAAACGCCCGGTGAACATGGAACAACGTGCCGGAGAGCTGGCCGGCATCACAGTGTATGCCTTATTGAACCATACATTCTCCTGCGCCAAACGGTCGACAAAGGGAGTCACTTCCAGCGGAAAACCTTCCCTGCCGCACAAATCGGCACGCTGCTGATCGGTCATAATAACCACAATATTCGGTTTGCCGGTTTGCGCCTGGACTGACATAGCCAAACCTTGTATGGCAAGTCCTGTGATACAAAAGATTGTTTTCATTTTATTTATTTCTTATTTAAAAGATCCTATTTAAAACGATATACAACCATGGAAGCGGCCTCCAGTTCGAGCGGCTGGTTCAGATCCAGTCCGACTTCCGTCTCTACCGGTTGGACTTCATTCGGAGCAAACGGTGTGTTTTCTTTTCCCGGAACCAGTACCAGGCTTGTTTTATGTGCCTTGACGGGACGTTTGAAGCCGGAAACTTCCGGTTGTAGAGTGACTTTTTTATCCTGCAGGTTTATCAGTTTCAGGATATATTGTTTGCTGGCCGTATCATATCCCATCGTAACAAAGATGTTCTGCAAACCTTCTATATCCTTGATCGCTGCATCCAGACACACGTCAAACGTGTTATCCCTGAACATCTTTGCCAGGTAGAAGAAGGAAGTCTTTACGCTACTGTCTACTCCATTAATCAACATCGGCAGGAAGATACGGTGTTCCAGAAAGTCCCAATGCCTCATCACCGGACGTTCGGCAAACAAGGGATTCAAATCGCCGTTGCGTTCTATTGACATACGGATGGCTCCGGTAGCCAGCAGGTTATAAGGATATTTTCCGCTAATACCCAATTCGCCGATAAACAGCTCGGCAACACCCCGTTTGTAGTTATCAAAACGATAATGCTGTTCGCAAGCCCATTCGATTGAGTTATAATAATGTTCATCGAACACTTTCACATTCTTCGGGTTGACAAAATTAGGAATATCCTTCCGTTTGTCATCATTCTCTCTTCCGACTACACGGATGACACTATTGGCTATATAAATCAAGTCAGGATATTTGGCGGACAATGCCTGATAAATTTTTTCATAACGTTCCCAATACACAGGTCCGAAATCTTCATTTCCAATCTCGATATATTTTAGCGGGAAAGGAGCGGGATGACCGTTCTTTGCCCGTTCGGCTCCCCATTTCGTAGTTGTATCACCAATGGCATACTCGATGGCATCCAACGCATCCTGGATATAAGCGTCCAGATCGACATCAATGTGTCTGAAATTCCACTGTGGACTTTGCTTCACCCAACCGCTGCAAATCATACCCGTAGGCATCACATACATCGCATCAGCTCCCACATATTCGCACAATTCATAAAACTCATGATAGCCGATTCCGTCGGTACGGTAATAAGGTGCCCATTTGCTCCACTGTCCCGGACGATTTTCAATCGGTCCGAGCGTCTTTTTCCAGTGATACATCGTTTCTTCATTGACTCCGTGCACGATGCATCCGCCCGGAAAACGGATAAAGCTGGGAGAAAACTCTTTCAGGTTCTGAACAATGTCTTTACGGAATACGGATTTTCCATCGTTCCAGGTATCGGACGGGAACAGGGAAACGACATCCATCTGAAATTGTCCTTTCGACATCGGTTGTATGGCAAACATTCCACGCCGGACGTTCTTTTCCGGTTTCAGTTCACCGGTATATTTTGTCCATTCCCGATTCCCTACATTCACTTCGATCACATTGCTCACCCGCTGTCCCAATTCGTCAACCAGAAATACACGTAACGGAGCGGAATAATTCCTGTTCTTCAGAAACAAGGAAAGGCGGTAAGACGTATCTGTCTTCAGGTTCATTCCATAATATCCACGGTTGAGAATCAGGGCATCCGAATGGTTCGCAATATCTTCCGTGACATTAACCAGCATCGAATACTTATTTTCCCCGCTCATCGGATTTTCATCCGTGCGACTGATAAATACAGGAGTATATGATAACGGATAAGTCGTCCATCCAATCAGCGGATCGGCCTGAAACACTTTTTTCTCTTTAACGCGGGGAGCCGGAACATTTTCATAAAGACCGTCCTTCACAGATAATCCGGCAGGCGGTGTAGCTTCTTCAAACGAACGGTTACGTATCAGTTCGGCGTGCAAGGCACCCTCGCCCATCATTCCTATTTCCTCATAATGGAAACCGTACTTTACGGGAGCCACTTTGTGGGTTTTCGATTTATTGATATACAATGTTCCATCGGAGGAAGACAGAGAGGAACTATTCCCATATACCAGAGGTAATGTGAAAAACAGACCGATACCAAACGTAAAGGATTTGAATGTCGAATGATTCATAGCATTTGTTTTTAGAGTTTCACATTGCAAATGTGGTCTTTTCTATCCAAGAAAAACAGAAAAATAATGCTTAATACCTGCAATCATGTATAAAAATCTGTAGCGAAGCGGCAAACTGAACATGAGTGCTGCCCGTTTGAACAATTCTACGACTGTTCAAAACAAAAAAAGACGTATCTTTAGGTCGTGAAAATCAATCAGAAAAGCCATGAGAACCACCTTACTTAAATTCGTACTTTTATTTAGTCTCGTGCTCTTAAATACAAGCTTGTCGACGGGACAGATTCAATATAATAACATACGCTTCAAACAGCTAAGTATAGCTGAAGGACTCCCGCACAATACGATCAATGCAATCACCCAGGACAACCATGGGTTCATCTGGTTTGGTACACGCAACGGATTGTGCCGATATGACGGTTATAATATCAACCTGTTCGCACATAATGAAGCCGACAGCACCTCACTCCGCCACAATTTCATCACACGCTTATATAACGATTCGCTCCGTAACATTCTATGGATCTCTACCGATCAGGGCATCTGCAGCTATAACTACGAGACAGAAGATTTCAGCCGTTACCAGATTAAAGGGAACACTAAGGATGATGTTTGTTTCCTGAACACCAGCGATGGTATGCTTCTGGCAGCTTGTAGCAACGGACTCTATCGCTACAATGAACAAGACAGCTTGTTCGTCCCTTTTCTTCTCGATAAAGAAAAGCCTCATGTGAGATACTTTGCGGAGGACGGAGACAAAACCTTATGGATAGATACCAACAAAGGACTGATGCGATACAGTCTGGAAAAGAAACAGTTCGTTTCCCTCCCGACTCTCATCCAGCCTTTTACACAGCAATGCAACAATGCCGTCCTGATCTCGTCCAACCAGCTTTTATTTAATACTAACAACGATTTTTTCGTCTATCATATACAAAGCAATACCCTGTGTAATCTTTCGAAAGACCTTGAAGTGAAAGACTTCCGGTGTGCGGCAACCGACCATACGGGGAATATATGGGTAGGCACGGAGTATGGCATCTTTGTCTTCAACAAACTCTATCAACTGATTGCACACTACGAACAATCGGAACGGGATTTAAGTGCGCTAAACGATTCTCCCATTTACAGCCTTTATCAGGACAAGGCTCATAATATGTGGGTGGGAACCTATTTCGGAGGAGTCAACTATTATATATTCGGTTCCGACCAGTTCCAGATATATCCATACGGAGCCAGTTTTAATCATTTGAGCGGAAAGGCTGTCCGCCAGATTATCAATGCTCCGGACAATGGTCTGTACATCGCCACCGAAGATGGCGGATTGAACTACCTGAACAATAAGAAAGAAATCACCCGTGCCGAACGGCTGCACAAGCAAATGCAAATTTACGCCAAGAACATACATTCTTTATGGCTCGACAAAGATAACAGCCTGTGGCTCGGACTGTTCCTGAAAGGAGCTCTTCACTATATACCGCATCTAAACCGCACGATAGACTATAATCTACTGTCGGATGAGGTTTCTTCCGGCTTCTGCATCATCGAAGACAAGAACGATCATATCTGGTACGGAGGCCCTTCCGGCTTATTCCTGATCGACAAGAAGAAAGCAAACTCCCGCCCGGAAAAAATTTCATCTCTCCGTGTCTTTAACCTGGTACAGTTTAATGACAGTATACTTTGGGCAGGAACCCGAAAAGGCAGTATATTTCAGATCAATACCCATACACTGAAAGTAACCTCGCTCCCCATCCTGCCGCATACCGATCTCTACATCACCTATATCTACCCCGATTCACATCAACGGATATGGATAGGTACAGACAACAACGGGCTTTATGTATCAGACCGCAACGGTAGCATTATCGCCTTTTACAGTAAAGAACAGTTGGGCTCCAACGCCATCAAAGGTATCATTGAAGATGAGATGAGTAATGTTTGGGTAGGTACCGGAAACGGACTTTGTTGTATCAATTTCCAAACAGGAAGCATTGACCGATATACCACGGCCGACGGATTGCCCATCAACCAGTTCAACTACTCCTCCGCCTGTAAGAAGCCTGACGGAGAATTGTATTTCGGAACTATCAACGGTATGATTTCTTTCTACCCGGAACAGGTACGCTCCGTCAATCCCCGTTTCAACATTGCACTGACTGCCATTTGGAGCAACAGCGAATATATGTCGCCCAACAATGAGAAAGCATTCATCCCTTCCTCTATCTCCGAACTGACAGAGATCACCCTGACGCACGAACAAGCCCAATCCCTGCGTCTCGAATATTCCGGCCTGAATTATCAATATACCGACAACACTCAATATGCGATGAAAATGGAAGGTATCGACAAGGACTGGCAGTTTGTAGGCAACCAGCATCAGGTACGCTTCTCCAATCTGCCTTCAGGAAGATATATCTTAAAGATCAAAGCCAGCAAAGATGGTATCCACTGGGACGAAACGGGCCAAAAGGACCTTGCCATCAGAGTCCTTCCTCCTTGGTGGCTCTCACCGGGAGCATATTTAGTTTATGCACTACTCTTCCTATTAATCATTTACGCCGCATACAGATATACCAAAACGCGTATCATCCTGCTCATGCGACTGAAAACGGAGCATGAACAACGCGTCAACATAGAGAATATGAATCAACAGAAGATCAATTTCTTCACTTACATTTCCCATGACCTGAAAACACCGCTGACCCTGATTCTATCACCTCTGCAACGATTGATCCAGCAGCCACAAATCAGCAACAACGATAAAGAGAAACTGGAAGTCATCTACCGAAACGCCAACCGGATGAATTATCTGATTAATGAACTATTGACGTTCAGTAAAATCGAGATGAAACAGATGCGTATCAGCGTCCGGAAGGGAGACATCATGCACTTTCTGGAAGAACTGTCGCACATCTTCGACATTGTAGCCGGGGAACGGGAAATTGACTTCATCGTCAACCTGGAAGACACCGAAGAGGAAGTCTGGTTCTCGCCTTCCAAGCTGGAACGGATTCTTTATAACTTGCTCTCAAACGCATTTAAATATACCCAGCCCGGCGGATACGTCAAGTTGAGTGCCAAACTAATAAAAGAAGAGAAAGGAACATTTGTGCAAATCTCCGTCAAAGACAATGGCAGGGGGATTCCTAAAGAAGCTCAAGAACAAATATTTGAAAGTTACTACCAAGTTGAGAAGCGCGACCATCGCGAAGGATTCGGACTGGGATTATCGCTTACGCGTTCGCTCATACACATGCACAAAGGGGAAATCCGGGTAGAAAGCGAAATCAACAAAGGTTCGGACTTTATCGTTACCCTGAATGTATCCGAGGATGCTTACAACCCCGATGAACGCTCGTCCGAGAACATCACGACCGAAGAAATACAGAAATATAACCAGCGAATCAAGGAAACCATCGAACTCATTCCCGAAAAGCTGACCAACAAAGAAAAAGATCCTGCCCGGGAATCTATTATGATTGTAGAGGACAATAAAGAAATGAATGATTATCTTGCCAGCATATTCAGCGAGAAATATGATATTATACGGGCGTATAACGGTGCGGAAGCCTGCAAGAAGATAGCCAAACAGCTGCCCAACCTCATTATATCGGATTTAATGATGCCGGTGATGGACGGCCTGGAATTCACGGAACGTGTCAAACAGGACGTAACGACCAGCCATATCCCCGTTATTCTCCTGACTGCAAAGACCGATGAGAACGACCATACGGAAGGTTATCTGCGGGGAGCCGATGCGTATATCACTAAACCTTTCAACGCCAAGAATCTGGAACTGCTGGTACAGAATATCCAAAAGAGCCGGAAACAGAGTATTGAACACTTCAAACAGGCAGAAGAACTGAACATCAAGCAAATAACCAACAACCCGCGGGATGAAATATTCATGAAAGAACTGATGGAACTGATTATGGCGAACCTCACCAAGGAAGACTTCGGAGTAACGGAAATCACAGCCCATCTCCGCATCAGCCGCAGCCTGTTGCACATGAAGCTGAAATCACTCACCGGATGCTCCATCACTCAATTCATACGGACGATCAAAATGAAAGAGGCTAAAACTCATTTACTGAATGGTATGAATGTCTCCGAAGCATCATTTGCCGTCGGTATATCAGATCCGAACTACTTTACAAAGTGTTTCAAGAAAGAATTTAATATCACTCCGACAGAGTTTCTCAAACAGTTGAAATAGAAAGCAAAAGTAACTGCTTCAGAAATTCAACCTACCCTTAGACAACGTGTCAACTATTAATAGAAAAGTTCTTTTGCTCCCTTTGCAAAGATCTCTTCCCTTCATAGTAAAGTTGTCTTTGCCCTATTTCAAACTATAAACGCAAGTTCCGTTTATATAATTGCAAGCTTTGTTTTTATAAACGGAACTTGCATTTATAAAAACAAAGCTTGCAATTATAGTTTGGAATGAAGAAAAAGGAAGTTATCCAACCGGCAAAAAGAAGTTTGGTCTATATCAAAAGGAAGTTAGCTATTAATAGCCAACAGGGCAAGTAGGTATATATTGTAAATCAACTACGCCCAACAGAAAAAGATATCGCCGGTAATTAATCTGCAACATTCACTGATGCAGCTAATTACCGGCGAGCAATAGAAATCTATAATCAACTCATACCTATTCTACCATTCCTGGAAGCGTAAATCAGCTTCCGGATTCTGACGACGAATCAGTTCCTCGTCAACCTGATAAGTGACGCCACCTTTCGTGTACTTATAAGAAAGGGTAAACTTAGGCTGTTTCCCTACAAATTCCAATGATTCGGCTGCAGGATCTAATGTGGCGGATGCATCTGTGATAGCGACGCTTCCTCCGGCTTCAATATTGACGCTTCCATCCGGATTGACTGTCAGATTCACCGACTCATTGTTTTCCAATGTGTTTCCGAAACCCGGTCTGCGTACTTTGTTTCTACCTAACGAAACAAAGTCGCGGGTCATATTCTGACTCAAATCCTTGTTACTATATTCAGTAACTTGCTGGGTAGACAAATTGGTAACTTTTCCTTTCACAAAGTAGGTACCGTGATACTGGCTGACAAATTTGACAACTACAATACTGTAATCCTTCAAATTACCATTCACATCAGTACTAATTTCATCCTGATTATGATCGACCAACCGGAAAGGGATTGCATAGTGCTTGTTCAAAGCAGCATTGTCTTCATAGAAAGCATCGGAGAAAGTCACTTTCACATCTGCTATTGCCAGATTCGGATTGCTAATTGTCATCTTGTTCGGATTAGCCAACTGATAATAGTTTTCCGGCATCAGTGTCAAGCCCGTACCCTCCAGTAAAGACGGATCGATCTCAAATGTAGCCCAATCATCGGTATGCACCTCTCTTTTACCGCCAATAGCCACTCCCACCTTTATCGACATATCTGTATCGGCTACCAGTGTCCGCAGAGGTTTTTGCGAAGCAAAGTACACAGAACTCTTATCGTAGTCCTTTTCATAATCGTCATAACAAGCAGTCATCAGAACGCTTATCAGCCCTATCCATAATATATTTAGTCTTTTCATTGTAAATAAGTATTTATATCAACAGCACGTTATTCCCAACCCTGATTATTCATTAGATTCTTATTCTTTTCCAGCTCTGCATACGGTAGCGGCATGAAATAGTTTTTCACTTCATATTTCCGTTGTTCCACTTTCTGTACTTTGAAGCTGAATGTACCATCTTCCTTGCGGGTAACGGAAACACCCTCCACCTCTTCGTTCAACGGCAATACCCAACGACGCATATCAAAATAACGATGATTCTCGAAAGCAAACTCCAAGCGGCGTTCATTCTGAATCAGCTTTCTGAACGAGTCCTTACTTTGAGCCATCTCATCCAGATAAAGGTCAAAATTGATACCCCCGGCTTGCGAACGGATTGTTTTCAATATTTCGTATGCAGAATACAGACATCCTTCGGCTTTCACCGTCGGGTTGCCCCAAGCCTCATTAGCAGCTTCGGCAAAGTTAAGAAGAACTTCCGATTTCCGTAACAAAGGATTGTAATGAACCGAGTTTAAGGTCTGAATCGGATTCAGCATAGCCGATTTCTTGGAAACGAATTTAGCCAGATAATAACCCGTACGTGTAGCATTCTCACTAAACGAAGGAGAATCTTTTCCACCCTCGGACATATCCAACGGCTGGCCGGAATCGCCAAATGTAGCACTATGATAATAGACATTCAGTGCAAAGCGATTATCCAGTACGGCATAAAGCTGCGTCAGATCGAAATCAGGATCAGACAGATCGACACCGGAACGAACATCGGTTGCCGGATAACCATTCTTCGCATAAAAAGCCTTTACCAGATTATGAGAAGGAGTGGCACGGGCACTTCCGTAGTAGAATGGCGGGAAATGGTAACCTTCCAACAGGTTATTATTAAAATATCTGCGGAAAGCATAATCGGAACTTTCCGTCTGAACATCGGCAATGGAAGAAGCCGTAACAGGAACATAAGTTCCGAAACCTTCCATGCCCAGAATCTTATTGATCTCTTTGGCTACCGCTTCCCATTTTGCCTGGTAAACCGTAGGGTTCAGTATTTCGAATTGTCCCATGCCGGTGATCTTCGTCACGTCATCATCCTGCATGGCAGGGCTTGCGCTATATAAAAGCGCACGACTTTTCAGAACAGCTGCCGCCGCTTTCGTGGCACGGCCGATTTGTGTATTACCAAACTCCAAGTCATCTCCCTGATACACGTTCGGCAATAACTCGATGGCATTATTCAAATCGTTGACGATAAAATCGACTGTTGCCTGATAAGTAGGACGAAGAAATTCACCGTTCTGCGCGGCCTCATCCTGCGAAATAAAATGATCTGCCAACGGAATACCCAACGCTTTTCCATTCTTCGCCTTTCCGCCGTACATCTTCAATAGCTCAAAATGCCACCATGCACGCAGGAAATACGATTCACCTTCCAGACGCAGCTTGATTTGCTTGTCCACTTCCGGGTCGGTGCGGTTGTACTGCACCTGGTCGGTTAAGCCGTTTTCGAGGAAAGAGTTTACATAGTTCAGCATGTTGTACGCATTGCTCCAGTTTCCGATCGGGTTGTTAAACGCTGTCATCCCACCCATATTTAATTTATAGACAGAAGAGCTGCGCAGATTAGTCACTGCATTATCGGTAGCACAATCCAGAAAGTTATCTTCAAAACAATCCGGGCGGTTGGCTATGCCATTATAAGCTTTATATAGTACGCCTTGAGCAAGTTCCGGCACTCTCCAGGTATCAGAGTCTCCGATCTGCCACGTCACCTTTGTATCCAATGTGTCGTCACAAGCACAAAAGAGAAACAGACCTGCTAAAACGCAACTTCCTAATATATGTTTCATATTGCCATCTATTAATTGTTCAAAATTAAAATACAAAAGAGACTCCGCCTGTAAAAGTACGCGTCACCGGATAGTTTGTCACACCGGCATTCAGCAATTCAGGATCCAAATCTTTCACGGAAGAAAGCACAAACAAGTTTGCACCACGAGCGAAAACCTTCATCTTCTTCACTACCGAACTTGGGGAGAACTGATTGAACGTGTAGCTCAATTCAACATTCTTCATACGGAAGAAGCTTGTATTCTTCAACCAGAAAGAAGAATTGCGGAAATTGTTCTCACCGGCAGTGGTTGTCAGGCGCGGATAACTTCCGGTCGGATTGTTTGCCGGATGATAACGGTCTAATGCCAGTTTGGAGTATTTACCTTCTCCATTATTCCAGTAATAAGCATTCGTTGCCCAGGTGTGAACGCCCAGTTCGGAATATCCCTGAAGATACAATCCCCAGCCTTTGTAACTTACGTTGAGGTCAATGCCCAATGTGGTACGCGGGAATGAATTTCCGAGTTCCTTTACGTCACGACCATCAATGATCTTATCGCCATTCAGGTCTTTGTAGGCGATGTCGCCTTCCTGATAATCGGCAAACGTCTGGGGGGCATGTCCATTGATGGCTACATCTTTGCCAAATAATCCTTCGGCAACCAGTCCCATCATAGCATCGGTAGAACGCCCCACTGTATAACGGTATTCTTCACCATGTTTCACCTGGTTCCATTTCAATACTTTATTCTTTGACCATACGAAATTGGCTCCTACCGAATAAGACCAGTCGTTGATACGGTCGCTCCAGGTGAACATTCCTTCTATACCATGATTCAAGACGGAGCCCATGTTATCCTGGTAGGTAAAGTTGCCTGTATAATCCCCGTAAGATGCATCAACAGAACCGATGATGTCCGTATGTTTCTCACGGAAATAGTTTATTTCGGTATATAAGCGGTTGTTCAGGAACAGGCCTTCCACACCGATGTTCCATTCTGCTGCCTTTTCCCATTTCAGGTTCGGATTGCCTGCACGGACAAAAGTGGAATAGTAAGCCGTAGCACCGTTGTTCGTTGTTCCGAACCGGAAGCTGCCGTCTTGCGACCAGGCACGTTCATACAATAAATGTTCCGTGCTTCTGTCATAGCCCAATATACCGGCACTGGTTTTCAGTTTCAGGAAGTTCACGTATTCATTGTCTTTTAGGAAATCTTCATTGCTTAGAATCCAGGCAAGGCCGCCTGCTGCCGAGAAGAAGTATTTATCTCCCGATTTGAAACGGTTGCTTCCCATCAATGCCATATCGGCTTCCACAGCATAACGATGGTCGTACATATAGTTCAGGCGCAATGCGTAGTTGGCATTGATGATGTCCTGGGTCACTCCCTGATTGGTTGTTTTCGAGTACATATAAGTCAGGCGTGCCGATACATCGTGTTTTTGATTGAATGTATTCTCATAACCGGCAAAAGCATTCCAACCCAATGTCTGCTGCAAGGTAGTCGACTTCCGGCTTTGTGAAGTGGCTACATCTGTTTTCTTCATCTGGGTGTACATAATTTGTTCCTCACCGGCAAAGTCACGATATGTCTTGATGGCATACGTCGGATAGACTTTGCTCAAAGAAAGTTGCAGGTAATCATAGTTGTCGAAAGAAAGGAAAGCACCGGCTTTCAATCCTTTTGTCAGCATATCAAGATCAAATTTCAAACCGATATTAGTCTGGCTGCGTGTATAACGCTCATCCGTATATCCTCCGTACATCGTTTCCGCGTATGCATTCATCGGACGAAGCAGACTTGCGCCAAACAAAGGAATTCCGTCCGAGCTAGCCAGTCCGGTTTCTTCCGGTGACATAGTCAGCGGGTATTCATTCGGACGATGTGTAGACAAGGCAGTAAATACCTGACCACAGTCCAATTGTCCCCATTTACGCATTTCCATACGTCCGGCAACGTCTGCGGATATAGTCAGGAAATCCGTTACATTAAAATCGAGGTTTCCGCGGAGAGTCAGGCGATGTAACTGCGGAGTATAGGTGACATCTTCAAATCCGCTACCTCCTACATATCCGGCAATCAGGGCATAACGCACTCTGTCGGTACCACCCGTCATATCGAACGATACTTTCCGGTAGTTGGCATTTTTGTTCAATAACTGATCGTACAGATCAACGTTCGGATACAATAGGTCATTGGCTCCTTTAGAGTTTTTATATCCTTCCAGTTGTTTCTGATTATAGTAAGGAGTCAATCCGTCATTTGCACGCGCTTCATTATACAGATTAGCATACTGATAAGAATTCAGGAAATCAGGAGTCCGCGTCATCTGTACCACACCTGCTTCGGCGGTTGCGTTATAAATGCGGCGGTTGGCCTTTCCTCTGCGGGTAGTCACCCAAAGTACGCCATTCGCAGCACGTGCCCCATAAAGAATCTTGGCGGTGGCATCTTTCAGCAACTCGATACGTTCGATTTCTTCAGGAATCAAATCCGCTGCCGGACGTTCCACACCATCGATGATAACGATAGCTGTATTCTCCGACATGCCATGCTGGCCACGGATAAATAAATCAGGCGTATTGTTCCCCAATCCGCTGACTGTGGAGCGAACTTGCAGACCTAACATTTTACCTTGCAGCATATTCGTCAGCGTCAAATCAGGGAAGGTTCCGAACTGTCCGTTCTCCAGTACGCTCGTTGCGCCTACTTCATTCCCTTTATACGTCTTGCCACCATCGGCTCTATTCACCAGCGATTCTTCGGTCAGAAACAGAGGCTCTTTCTTCAATACAATCTTTTCAGGCACTATATTGCTGCCCAACAGTTTATACACTTTATCTTCATATCCCAAAGCCTCCACCATAACGGTTGCGTCATTCTCGACCTTCGTCTGAAAACGTCCCTTTGCATCTGTATATAGAACGACTGCGCCTTCTCCACAAATGATAGAAACATTCTTCAACGGGCTACCTTTCTCGTCGGTAACAATAGAAACTACTTCCACCAAAGGCTTCTTCGCCGACTTTCTCTTTGATTTATTCTGTGCGAAAGTCAGGCTAGAGCCAACGATAAGGACAAATATGAGCCCTATCAGTCTTATATATCTAATCTTGTTTCTCATATACTTTTCTTTATTTATAGGTATCACCATCCGGGGTTCTGTTGAAGATTATCCAAAGCCGCCACTTCATCCATCGGCAGCGGATACCAATAATTACGCTTGTTAAACGTCCGCACGGCTGTCCTCACCGGAACATACTCGTAAGTAAAGTCGGTCAACTTATAAGTGCAGGCTTTTTCCACTTTCAACTGGTCGGCCGTATAAGAATGATTGATCGGAGTTGCTTTGACACCCATGATCGGATATTCACCCTTAAACAGTTCTTCAGCAATCATCCAACGACGGATATCATACCAGCGGTGTCCTTCGAACATCAATTCCACACCACGTTCCCGCCGATAAGCTTCTCTAAAGTCAACTCCATCCGGTAGTTCGCCAATTCCGGCTCTTACACGGATTTTATTCAAAGCCTGACGGGCCGACATCGTACAACCCGTAACGACTGCATCCGGATCACCTGTCGCCTCGTATGAAGCCTCTGCCATATCCAGATAAACTTGCGAAACACGAATGTACACAGCCACCAAACGATATAATTGGAAACCAGCTTCGCCAAACAAAGGCACACTTGCTTCCGGCCAAATGAACTTCTTACACATATATCCGGTCTGTTGAGAGCCTCTCGTAAACTGATTGGTAGAAATGAAGTTCTCGGAGTAACCGCCCGAATAAGTAGTCAGATAATAGGGAACACCCTGTAAATTCTTCCCCCATTGCTCACCGGGCACGAGGATATTATTCGTGAAGCGAGGGTCTCTATCCGAATAAGGATTGGTAGTCTTTACCGCATCATAACCGGAACGCGGATCAGTAATCGGATAGTAGTTGCCGTCGGCTCCCTTACGTTCGTACATATCTACCGCATTTTGTGTCGGAGCATTATAAGGAGTACCTTCGGCACCGGTTTTATTATCGTATGGTTGTGTCAGCCACTGCGCTCTGACGAAAGCAGACCAGTTGCCATGATGCCAACGCAGGAACCATAAATATTCCGGTTGTGCGAATTGATTGGAATTAGGCATTAACTGAATACTACGATATTCATCGTGATTCATCAAGCGGTAATATTCGTGACTTTCGATAGCATTAATCGCCTTTTGCGCACTACGGGCAGCTTCGGCAGCCATGTCTTTTCCATATCCTTTGTTTTCAATAGAATTCAGGTCATTCTGCATCAAAGGGCTGGCAGCATACAGCTGTGTCATCGCTTTTAATGCCATGGCGCTTACTCTGTCAGGCCGTCCATGTTCCTCGTCAGGCCAGCTTATAGGTAAATATTCAATGGCTTTATCCAAGTCAGTCTGCATCCAAGCATTGGATTCCTGATAAGTTTTACGGGGAAAGTCAAAGTCGTCCGATGCTCCCCAAAGCTGGTCAAAGATGGGCATTCCGCCATATCGTTTGATAATCTCAAAATAGAAGTAGGCACGCAGGAAATGAGCCTGTCCCAACAGTTTTCTCCTTTGGTCGTCTGTGATGGATTTCACTTGATCTACTCCACTAATTACACGGTTCACGATACGAAGTCCGGTATAAGCACGAGAAATAGCACTTTTGAAATTCGCTCCATCACTTTTACTTCCGATTTCGAAACGTGTACTAGCATTCTCCAGCCAGTTACCTGCATTGACAAACTTCGACGGATCATTATCGCGGACGGATGCATATTCATCCGACAAATTGCCTACCGTTACATATGTATTCGAATAAGAGTTGATACCATGTGTAAAGATTAATATATCACCATTTTGAAAGATACGGTCCATGAACCCTAACAAACTGCTATAATCTTTATAAACATCATCTTCGGAAAGTCCGTCATCGGGAGAGCGGTCCAGATAGTCCTCACAGCTTCCTACAAACAGACCCAACAGAATGATCCATATCCAATTCAACTTATGTCTTCTCATATCAGTAAATTTAAAGTGTCTCATAATCCTAATCTAAAACCAATGTTATAACGTCTCACCATCGGATAAACATTCTGTCCCGAATGTTCGGGGTCACGGCGGGAATCACCTTTCGAGAACGTCAGCAAATTGCTGCCGTTGACATATACTTGCAGTTTTGTCAGACGTAAAGGCTGCAACCAACGTTTCGGAATCTGATAATTCACTTCCAGGTTCTTCAAACGAAGATAAGCATGGTTGGTATATGTGTATGTACTGGCCACCGAATTATAACTTCTCTGAACATGAATACTGGGGCGAATCGGACCGCTTTGAATCGGAGCATCGGCTGTCCATGTATTCAATGTATTCGGTTGAGCCTTGATATTACCTTCCGGGAAATCCCATAAGTAAGATGGTATTGCTTCTTTATAAACATCCATAGCACTGTACCACAACATATTGAATCCGATTCCTTTGTAAGAACCTCCCAATGTAAATCCGAGGGTAGTGGTCGGATAGTTCAGGTTTTTCATCGGAACCATATCCTTAGCATCAATCATACCGTCTCCATTATAATCGATGTAGTACAAGTCTCCCGGAATCAATGTGTTGTGTGCACCATTGGCAATAGTGGACTGTGCCGAGTTATAAATATCATCCAACGACTGGAAGTTTCCCGTTGCCAGATATTTATTCACGTATCCGATTGATTTTCCGGCTTGTTTCAGATATTCGCTCTGATTTTTCGGGTCATCAATAAAGACAATACGATTCTCACTGGTTGCAAAATTAAACTTCGCGTAATAATTAAATTTTCCAATACGGTCATTCCAAGTAACATCCAACTCAAGACCATGATTTTTAGTCTTACCCAAGTTTACTTGCGGGAAAGCAATACCACTATCGGCCCATGACGGAATCGTGTTACGCGTCATCAGAATGTTATTACGCTTTTCATCGAACAAATCCACAGTAAAGTTCAGTTTACCCCACAAACCTATTTCAATACCGATATTCTGTTTAACAGACTCTTCCCAAGTAGCATCAGGGTCGGCCAGCTTTCCTTCTTTGTACAGAGGTCCCCAGTTACTGGTCTGATATTTACCAAACTCTGCATTGGCAGATAATTGCTCAAACTTCTGAATATAATTGAAACGTGTGGCACCTTTATCATTACCAACTACCCCATACGAATAACGTACTTTCAAATTAGTCAGTACTCCTTTGGTCAGTTTCTTTACCCAAGGCTCTTCACTGATACGCCAACCGATAGAAGCGGACGGGAAGAAACCAAAACGACGTCCTGGAGCAAACTTCTCCGAACCGGTATAGGCACCGTTAAACTCGGCAAGATAACGCTCTTTGAAGTTGTAAGTGACACGACCTACCCAATCTTCTTCGTAAGCCGGGAAGTTCATCACATTCTGATTTGTCGATTCGTTCATCTTACGGTTAAACACAAACAAGGCACTTACATCGTGATCGCCAAACTGGCGGTTGTAATTCAATGCTAATTCGTAATAAAGTTTACGCCCGTAAGCCTTGAAGCCGTCATAAACCCCACCGACAGGTAAATCTCCGGGAGCGTTTTCATCCGGATAACGTTTCTCGGTATAATTATAAGTAATTGTTCCATCAGCATTGTAAATAGGATTGGCGTAATCATACACACGATTCATACGAATATGCGTACGCTGGGCAACCAGATCGTCTTTACCCAAAATCTTACCCGGCATGATCTGGGTGGTCCATGATGAAGAAGTAGTGTAAGACAACGATGCTTTCAATGATAACCCCTTTGTAATGAAGTCCAGCTTTTGATTCAGGATTACATCGTAAAAACCTTGATGCTGTTTAATATTACGACTACCTCCTTCATTCATCAGACAGGCTATATTCTGATCGGAGCTTAACCCGTCTCCCCATATTCCATTACTATATTTAATCGGAAATTCATTACTTGGAGCCGTGAAAAACGTTTTAAAAAAGCGTTCATCCGGAGAATCGACATTCTCATAATAAGACGGTTGGTTCTGATAACCCATCTTACCGGCCACATTGAACGACAGTTTAGTGGTACTTGTTATATTGAAATCGAAATTACTACGCCAGTTATAGCGACGGTAGGAGAAGGAAGGATCGAAATCCTCTTGTTTGGTAGTATTAAAAATATCTCCGTCATGCAAATAACCCAAGGATACGAAATAACTCATTTTCTTCGTACCACCGCGTACATTAAGATTATAAGCCTGTTCATAACCTACATTCTTTACCAGTTCTTTCCACCAGTCCACTTCGGGAAAGACATCGTTATACGGACCGTAATTTCCGGTAGCATACGCATTTTCCCATGCGGCAATGGTAGACTCGGGAACCATTGCTCCCCAGTTACCATCATTAGCCTGTGCTCTGTTATACTGTTTCATAGAGGTCACATAGTCAGACCATTCAGGAGCGGCAGAAGGTTGTTTAAAACCGAAGTTAGCAGTGAATGAGATTTCCGGTTTCTGTTCGAGTCCGCGTTTGGTTGTCAGCAAGATAACGCCGTTCGCACCTTTCACACCGTAAACCGCAGTTGCCGAAGCGTCTTTCAGTACGGAAATAGATTCAATTTCGTTCACATCGACATCGTTGAAGTCACGTTCGATACCGTCCACCAATACTAACGGAGCAGCTTCTCCCCAAGTGGACTTACCACGAATCAACAAAGAAGCTTTATCGGCTCCCGGCTTTGAAGTGGAATTGATGGCAACCACACCGGGCATCTGGCCTTGCAAAGCTTCGGAAACGGAGTTCACGCTACCTATCTTTAATAAATCATCTCCTTTTGCAGTAGCAATGGAACCGACACTGGACACCTTTTTCTGTACACCGTATCCAACCACTACCACTTCTTCCAGGGTCTCCGTATCTTCTCCTAAAGAGATTACGCCTAAAGTCGTTTTATTCTTTAAATCCAGTTCCAGAGTTTTATAACCCACATAAGAAATGACAAGTATGTCTCCTTTTGATGCCTTTACAGTAAAATTACCGTCAAAATCAGTAATCGTACCGCTTCCCGTACCTTTCACGCGAACACTGACGCCAATCATCGGTTCACCAGATACTGCATCCTTCACTTGTCCCTTCCAATAGTCTTGTTGTGCCTGCACGTCCAGCGCACAAAACAAAAAGCAACAAAGACATAAGAAAGAAAAATAAAGTCTGTCTCTTTTCATAAACATTATTTTTAACTGTTAACAAATTCTTTATCTCAAGACACAAATTAAGCGGGAAAATCTTCAAATGAAAGGGAAGAATCTCCTTAAAACCCGTACAAATGTGCAAAATAGATTTCTCTACTACATTTCTGAACAAATCATTTCCACATTGGCTTTATGACGTGCTCTTTGTCTACGGTAATGTTGTATATGCCATCGTTTCCTTTCTTCAGGATGAGCGGAACAATACGTGTTTTACGAGGGGACACGGTGGAATCCGAACGATGAACGTGGTAAACATAGTAATATTTTCCATCCAGCCCTTTAAATACATCTCCATGTCCTGATCCGTTTTCTCCTACGAGGCTGCGATGAATGATCGGACTGTTCGGGTGCTTCTTCCACGGACCGAAAGGGGAAGAAGCAGTAGCATAGCCTACCGAATAGTCGATATTCATAAAATGATTGGCAGAATAGAAAAGATAATATACCCCGTCCCACTTCATAACAGTCGGTCCTTCCATCACCGGTGCAGACTTATAGTTCGGGGTCTTTTCCCAAGGCTCCGTACAGTCCATACATTGTTTCAATGTTTCCGGTTTGATACTTCCCTTCTTTATGTCAAACTCGGCTACCCAAAGATAATTGCCTTTATTAAAGCGGACATGATACAGGTAGTATTTTCCATCATCATCCTTAAATAGGAAAGAGTCTATATTCTTAGCGGAAGCGTCTATCGGCTTGACTTCCTTCTGACGAAAAGGTCCGAATACCGATTTTGAGGAAGCAATTACTGTTTGCTCATTAGCGGTATAAGTGAAATAATAAGTTCTTTTATCCTTAAAGTATTGAGGTGCCCAGAAGCCTTTTTCACCATACGTTCGATCTCCTTTCCGCAGAATCAGTTGTAGAGAAGTGCCATCAGACACCGTCCAATGCTCCAGATCGGTTGATTCGAGGATAGCAAAGCCCTGCGGTTCCTGATTGCGTGTGCCGGTGAGGTAATACTTGCCGTTCTCCACAAAGATAGTAGGATCGGCATACATAATTTCTTTCCAATCATCAGCATACAATTGGAAGGCAGACATAAATGTTACTCCCAGAACAAGTGTTACCCGTGATAAGGTTTTATTGAATGTATTCATCAGTCTGTATCTTATTAATTGTTATACCATTTTTATCAATTCAGCTCCCATGCCAGGCGAGGTTGCTCACCGTTAAGATTCCAGATAGAGGTATCCCAGTCGAGAGCACGAATAGCTTCCATCAGGTTATTGATGGTAGTCAAGCCGTTATAACGATCTACTGTAGTAATTGCACCTACGTTTACACTGGCTTGATCAGGCAGTGCTGGATTGTTCGGGAACACACATTCCATAGCCGGGTTAGCGTAACAGGAATAAGCCACATTCTGACTGTACCGTCCACATACCCTACCCGATTTGGGTGCAGCTTGAGAGAACAAATATGTGTTCCATGCTACACAGTGATGAACAGTAATACCAGACCCTGTTGTGTTATTGGCGTTACCCATGATACCTCCCACCTGATTTTGTGCAGATACATCGCAGTCGCTCCAGCAATAGAATATGGCAGAAGTAGTAGAAGCACCGGAAATAGGTTGTACCCATCCGGCAATACCACCGCCCGGATTAGCCACAACCATAGGAACTGCTTTCATCACTCCATGAGAATAACAATGAGAAATGGTGCTTCCAAGCAACCGGCTGGCAATACCGCCGACGCACGACTGGGTAGTAATATCACCCACATGATAGCATTGCTCTATAGAAGCTCCTTCACGCACTTCACCGCAGATACCACCTGCCGACCACAATGCAGTAATCTTCGTTTCCGAACCACATTGATAAATCTTGCTGTCTGCCCCGTGAAGTCGCCCACAGATGCCACCCGCTTGACCGTCATCCCATGCAGCATTGCCCGAAGTCAAACTGATAGTACCCGATACCCGAACATTCTCCACGATACCCGCACCGGAAACATTACCTGCCTGACCGGCGACAATACCCGTAAGTTTTTTATTGGCAGTGACTTGTGCATTTGTAAAAGTAACATTGGCACATCGTCCCGTCAACATACCGAAAAAACCTTGATAAGTAGACGAAGACGAAGTTATTTTCAGATTACTAATGGCGTGTCCACAACCATCAAAGTCCACCGGTTTGGCGGCAGTGGCTTCCACAGGAGTCCAATCCATGCCTTGCAGATCGATATCTGCACCCAGACGCACATAGGTAGTCTGCCCATCCTTGAGATATTCACCGAGCTTGGCCAAATCTTTGGCCGCAGTAATGATATACGGATTACCGATACCACCCTGCTTTTGTTGCAGATAGAAGGTCATAGTACTCTTCTCTTCGTTAACGGCTAGGTTATCGGACTTCAGTTTCAGACCAAGCACATATTTTTTGGTATTGTCCAGTGTAGTAAGATCGTGGAAACGCAGACCGACAGTGTGCAACACATCGTCACCCTTGAAATTGAGACTATTGACATCAAGGTCGTAGTTAGCCGCGGGCAATAGTGTGTATTCCTCGCCAAATGAGTGAGCATCAACTACTGTAAATTCCGCTTTCGCTTCCTTTTCACAATGGCTCTTTTCTACCATAATGGTATATTCATATTCCGGCTCATCCAGATACAACTCATACTTACCTGTTTGATAAAGTGACAAGGTTATATCCGAATAGGTAACTTCAGCCTTTTCCGGCTGTGTCAGGTCCATGACTTCTCCACATGAAATCAACGAAAACGCCATTAACGACAGGGCAATAGGAATATATCTTTTCATAATTCAATTCTTTTAATGATTAAAAAGCAGGAACAATCACACCCACATTGTCTCCTGACAACCAAACTTTATCTCCGTCTATACGAACTACCTCCATCTCCATCCCTTCTTTGAGAAAAGAAACTCCTTGGAATGAGAATTCAGTCTTTATCTTTTGACCAACAGCCGTGGGCTTCCCGTCAAACTT
This sequence comes from Bacteroides sp., assembly GCA_019412865.1. Classification (GTDB taxonomy): domain Bacteria; phylum Bacteroidota; class Bacteroidia; order Bacteroidales; family Bacteroidaceae; genus Bacteroides. The sequence continues at coordinate 35,816 of DXOJ01000564.1, forward strand.
CACATGAATGTATTTGCTTTGATCCGAATTTTGCAGGCGATAAGTCAACCGTTTAGGATTAATTGCAGCCTGAAGTTGTTCCTGCTCTGTAAAAGTACAAATTCCATCCAAACTATAAAACCCA